>JAEYWT010000346.1 GCA_023428865.1 Bacteroidota bacterium
CTGGGAGACCGGTGCCAGCAGCGATCAACTCTTGGCTAGTGGCTGGACCGGAAGATACCTCCACCACGAGTATCCGAACTTCCCCAACGGCTACCCGAACGCCACCATGCCCGATCCACTCTCGATCCGCATCGGTGCGCCGATAAGCATCGGTCTACAGCACCAAGGCGTGGCCATGGGCGCATCCATCTACAACACCGAGGACTCGCTCAACCTCTCCGGCAACCCCTTCACCGATCCAGTGACGCCGGACTGCATGGGTGGCAAGCTAGACTTCGTGCGCACCGTGCAGCGACAGGCCGATCTCTATGGCGATGTGATCGAAGCCGCTGCGCAACCGGGCTGCAACCTGAGCACCCTCTACCCCACCGGCAACGAACCCGGTGCAGAGCTTGCGAACGCGTTGAAGATCGTGGCGCAACTTATCTGCGGTGGATTGAAGACACGCATCTACTGGGTGGGCATCGATGGCTTCGACACCCACGCGCAGCAAGTGGAACAAGGTGCGCCGACCACCGGTACGCATGCCGACCTACTCCGCGGACTGAGCGACAGCATCCATGCGTTCCAGAACGACTTGGAATTGCTCGGGCTTGATGAGCGCGTGATCGGCATGACCTTCTCCGAGTTCGGAAGGCGTATCAAAAGCAACGCCTCCATCGGCACCGACCATGGCACGGCGGCGCCCTTGTTCCTCTTCGGCACGCACGTGATCCCCGGCATGTTGGGTGAGAACCCGGATATCCCTTCGAACACCACGTACGACACCAACCTGCCCATGCAGCACGACTTCCGCAGCGTGTATGCGTCGGTGCTGAAGGATTGGTTCTGCCTGCCACAGGAAGACGTGGATGCTGTGATGCTGGACACCTACCAGAACCTGTCGTTGGTCGATCCCGCTGGCTGCCTTGGAACAGACATCCGCGCAGCCAACCAACAGGCGGGCACATCCCTTCTCGAAGTGTTCCCCAGCCCTTTCACCGACATGGTGACCATGGTGTTCGCCACATACGGTGATCGCACCTTGGTGCAGGTCTTCGGCGAGAGCGGTCAAGTGGTGCGAACGTTGTACAATGGGCAGATGGCCCCTGGTGAACAGCGCATGCAGGTGGACCTATCCGATCTGGCGCCGGGTGCCTACTACTGCCGTGTGCAGAACGGCATGCAGCAGCAGGTGAAGGCGATCATGAAGGTGCGTTGAAGACTCGATTCAGTGCAGGACCGCAGGGGTCCGAGAACCTTCGAAAAACTGTCCGCGAGGTGAACATCAACGTGGGATCGTCAGCCAACGCGAATTGGAAGAGGTGCCCGGTTCCTTCACCCCGAAGATCGTGCACATCCCGCTCAGGCGGGACGGAGCGTGGGGTGATGGAAGTCCGGCGGAAGACTGAGCAATTTTCAAGTAACAAGTCACAAGGCTAAAGCTTCAAGTAGAACTGCAGCAGCGGTGAGACTTGCAGCCGAAACCTTATGACCTGACGCTTTCCTACGCCTCTTTCTTCACCCACGCCTGCACCATACGCAGCTGCCCGTAGCTGAACTTGCCTTCGAAGTTCTTCTGGGCATCGTTCAGGTTCTTATCGGTGTTCTCGCGCATCCAATCGGCGATGGTGTCGCGTTCTTCAGTGGGCATGAGGGCATCGATCTCCACCTTGCCTTCGGCGATGCCGCGTGCGAAGTGACCTTCGATGGTGCTCTTCGCCATGGAGCGTGTTGACGCGATCTCGTCCGCGCCGAAACCTTCTTTCAGCATGGCGTAGGTGGTCTCGTAGGTGCTGCCTTTGGGGGCGCGTTCCTTCTTTTCGGCATCTGTAGGGCGACCCTGGGGGTCGACGGTACTGGTGCTATCCGAAACCTCATCAGCGTCCGAACGGCGCTTGCGTTTCTTACCCGTCTTGCCTTTCGGTCGGTTCTCTTCGGCCCAGGCGCGGGCTTCGCCTACCATGGCGGCGCGTTTGGCGGCGAGGCCCTGTTCGATGTCCTTCTGCCGCTGGATCTCGGTGCCGTTGAGGATGCACGTGGCGATATAGCCCACCTTGGCGATGGTGGCGATCTTCTTCATCAACATGCCATCGATCTCCTTCAGCTCATTGCTGTATTCCTTGGTCTTGCTCAACAGCTCCACCTGCGCGAGGTGCTTGAAGAGTCCTTTCATCTGCTCGTGAAGCAGGGCGTGGTAATAGGCACCACCTTTTTCGATGCGTTCCAGCAGTTCTTCACGCTTGTCCTCGAACATCAACCGCACCAACTGGTTGCGAAACTTGTGTGTGTTCTCCTCCTCAGCACGCAGCTTTTCGCGCAGCACTTGCAAGGCGGTCTTCATGCTCTCCTCCTCGAACTGCGCCACTTCCGGATGATCCTTCAGGGTGTACTCGATCTTCCGTTGGATGTCGCTGAAGTCGAAGGTGCCTGCCACCAGCAGTTGCAGGTATTCGCGCTGTTTCGCCTTCAGTTGTAGTTGCAATGGCTCCTGTTGGGTGCCCCGTTCCGTGAAAGCGACCACCTCACGATCGCTGCTGACCACCGACGGATCGATCCGGGTGCGCAGGATCAAGCCATCCAAGGAACGCAGGCGCGATAAGGCTACATACACCTGCCCCGGTGCGAAGGCATGACCCACATCGATGATGGCCTTGCTGAACGTGAGGCCCTGGCTCTTGTGCACGGTGATGGCCCATGCGAGCTTGATCGGATATTGCTCGAAGGTGCCGAGCAATTGTTCCTCCTGCTCCTTGGTGCTCGCATTCACCACATAGCGCTTGTTCTCCCAGGTCTCGCGCTTCAACTTATAGCTCTCCCCACTGTCCATCCGCACGGTGATGCCATCCGTGGTCAGCGTTTCCACCTTGGCCAATTTGCCGTTGAAGTATGCCTTTTCCATGTCGTTCTTCACGAACATGACCTGCGCACCTTCCTTCAGTTCGATCCGCTCCAGCACCGGGTACATGCTTTCGGGGAAGTCGCCATCGCTATGCGCCTCGTAGGTGAACGCCTTGCCCGGCAAGGCGGCAAGGGCACGCTGGTTCAGTTCATCGGCCTTGTAGTTGTGGGTGGTGAGGGTGATTACGCCATCACTGTCCGACGCGCTGATTTTGGCGCGGTAATGCGTGTTCAAGCGCTCCACATCCGCTGCTGTGACCGTGTTGTTGCGGAGGTTGTTGAGGATGTGGATGAAATCGCCATCCTGCTGCCGGAAGATCTTGTCCAACTCGATATGCGCATACCCATGTTCACGCATCACGCGGCTCTCGAAGAAATGCGGACTGCGGTACCAGCGTTGTAGCACGCGCAGCTCATCATCTTTCACCACGGGTGGCAATTGGTACAGATCACCGATGAGCAGCACCTGGGCCCCGCCGAAACTCTGCCCCCTGTTCTGGCGCACGGATCGCATGCGGAAGTCGATGGCATCGAGCAGGTCGGCGCGTAGCATGCTCACCTCGTCGATGATGAGCAAGTCCACCTCGCGCAGCACGTTGCGCCGGATGTTGTTGAGCGGATGGCGGCGCGTAAGCGTATCCTGATCGTGGAAACTGCCTCCTAGGATGTCCGGTGGCAATTGGCGTTCTGGAATGAACGAGCCGAAGGGCAGCAGGAATTGACTGTGGATGGTGACACCCTTCGCGTTCAACGCGGCGATGCCCGTGGGTGCCAGGATGACGTACCGTTTGTGTGTACTGGCAGCGAGCTTGTGCAGGAAGGTGGTCTTGCCGGTACCGGCTTTACCCGTGAGGAAAACATGGCGATTCGTGCTATTGACGAAGCGTGCGGCCAAGGTGGCCATTTCGGTTTCCACGTGCTCTTCGGCGGTGGGACTGTTCGAATTCACTTCGCGAAGGTCGGAAGCGCTGGCATCATGCAGGAAGGACATCTTTCATGGTTGTACAGAACGGCTCCGGCTGTCACTGACGCGATAAGCGTCACCGGCACAGTCGAAAGATAACAGATCGTCAGGAAGTACGTTAACTACCGACCTTTGAACCAGATGAAGTGGATGGACCTAACCAGCGTATCCCAACTTGACCTGTTGGACGAGTCGTCGAAGGACAAGCCCATCCTGCTCTTCAAGCATAGCACCACGTGCAGCATCAGTCGCACGGCCTTGGACCGCTTGCAGCGCAACTGGACCGATGCCGATGACGCAGCTCATCAACCGTTCCTTTTGGACTTGCATCGGTTTCGTGCGGTTTCCAACGCTGTTGCCGATCGGTACGGGATCACTCACGAGTCGCCACAGGTATTGGTGATCAAGAATGGGCGATGCGTGCATGATGCATCGCACTTCGGGATCACCTATGCAGGAACGAAACAAGCCCTTGAAGGATGAGGTCGTTGCTCTTCGCCATGGTCTTGTCATGTGTCGGTCAAGTCGCACTTGGGCAAGCAACGGTCGTTCCGGGACGGTCGTTCCGCCTCGATGTTCCTGTCCGTCCTGACCTTGTGCAAATGCCGCCAGCCTATTCGTACGCTCAGCTTGGGGTCTTCTGCAAGCTGGATGTGCAATTGGAACGTCGCCTCAAGGTGCCATTCTTCTTCCGGCTCGGCGATGTCCGTCAAGTGGAAGCGTGGGAGGGCAAAGGACCCTTGTTCATCGGAGGGCCAGATCGATAGCGTGCCGACCAAGGACGACCGCTACCCTAGCCGACAGCGGAGCGCCGACTTACAAAGTACATCTCCATGGAACCCTTGCCTTTCACTTCTATGTGGCCGCGCTCGTGGAACACCAAACCTGGCTCGTTCCTCACACGCTCATAGGTTGTTGCGCTGATGTTCACCTCGCCCACCTCGCCGGTGCTTTCCATGCGGCTGGCGGTGTTCACGGTGTCGCCCCAGATGTCGTACTGGAACTTCTTCACGCCAACGATACCCGCTACCACGGGGCCGGTATGGATACCCAGGCGCATTTCGAACGCTGGCTTGCCTTGTGCCATTCGTTCCGCGCGGCGTTGTTGCATGAACTCCTGCATCTCCAGTGCCGCCAGCACCACCGCAAGCGGACTGGCTGATCGTGGATCGGGCAGGCCACCGGCGCACATGTAGGCATCGCCGATGGTCTTGATCTTCTCCACCCCGTGCATACCGATAATGTCATCGAACGCGTGGAAGCAGGCGTTCAATTCTTGCAACAACTCGGCGGCATCCACTTGTGCGGCCATGCTGGTAAAGCCTTTGAAATCGGTGAAGAGCACCGAGGCCTCATCGAAATGACGCGCGGCCGCCGAACCTTGTGACTTCAATTCTTCGGCCACTTCCGCAGGTAGGATGTTCAACAACAGCTCATCCGAGCGTTCCTTTTCCTTGCGTAACTCTGCGGTTCGATCCTGCACTTCACGATCCAGATCATCGCGTTGGCGTTCCACCAAGCGGTTGTGGTGTGCTGCGCGGATTGCGAGGAATACCGTAACGGAAACGGGTACGGCAACGAAGGAACAATAGTCCGCGAAGAGGGCGAGCCAGGTGGACACGCCGCTTCCAGAGAATGCACCGGC
>JAEYWT010000350.1 GCA_023428865.1 Bacteroidota bacterium
GTACAGCTTGTACTTACGTGGGGAGACGATACCCTGGTGGTGATAATTGATCGTATAGTCGCGCCAGTGGCGGTAAGGCACCTGCAGCAACTCTTCCACATGGTGGAAATAGGAGAAGGCATAGTCCAGGTCCATATCGATGCCTACCACCACAAAATCCTCTGCGTTGAAAAGTGCGAATGGCGAGGCACTGGAAAAACTGCTCGCATCATCCAACGCGAGGAAGCGTGGCTGCACGGCCCCCGCTATGGCGAAAGAGTGCATGGGATGATGTGTTCGTACGAAGGCAGGATGGGACAAGGAGGCCGCCGGAACAGCGCCCGTAATGGGCAGGGTCTTCAGCGGATCATAGTGTTCACCATCACGCAGATCATGATCGAAGGTCGGTACGGCGAGTGTACCTGCTGGACCAAGATGTTGCAGGAAAGCATCGAGCAACACATGCGGCACTCCACCCGCTCCACTTCTGCGGTGCTTCCACGCTATGCGCGTGATATCCGCCGAAAGCAATACGTTCTGCCCCGGCTTCAGTCCGATCCGCGCCGGCCATTCCTGCAAGGGCAACGTAGCGCTCAAAGCAACAAGCGCAGGTTGATCCATTCCACCAAGTAGCCATACGACTCTGCGAAAGGCACCGAACTCGGATGGTCTCGCACCACTTGCGTCTCCACGCTGGTCACACCCTTTTCATGGAACCATTCGTGTAGCTTATCGGACATCGCCCGTGAAACACCACCACGCCGGTGATCCGCATCCACATACAGATGTGTCCAATGCCCAACACGTGTACCACCAAGATACTCCGGTGCCAATTTGATGGAACCACAGGTAAAACCGACCACCTTGTCGCCATCCACCGCCAAGACCATTCGGCTGAACCGCTCCAATCCGGACTTTACTCCCTGTAGCCACAACCGCGCACCACCCGGCACCAATTGCTGCATCATGCCGTGCTTGTGCATCACCGCATGAAGGTCCTCGAACATGGGTATGAGCTGTTCCAACCTCTCATCGGCCGCATCGCTCACCACGTGGATCGTAGGTTCGCTCATCCGTTCGTGAATAAGCGGATCACACCATCAACCGTGCTGGCACCGGGCTTATCGAACGCCGTGGCCAGGTCCACTTCGCGCCCAGCCTCCTGTTCCAACTCGGTGATCAGGTCTACGAACCCAAGCGAATCCAACAAACCACTACGCACCAGGTCCAGCGACCCGGTCAGCTCATCGGGCCGCAAGCCAAGGCGCTCGGCGCGTGTCGCCAATTTCTTCCGTAGCCGTTCCAACAACTCCGTTCTATCCATGGTCGATAAGGGCAAGCAGGGCCTTGCGATCCAGTTTTCCGTGCGCGGTCATGGGAAAGTGTTCCACGGGTATGATGCGTTCGGGGATCATATAGGCCGGTAAGCTCCTGCGAAGTTCGTGCATCAGCACGTTGGGGTCCGCACTTCCGTGGATGAATGTGAACAGCCGTACCGCGTCCCCCTGGCGCTGTGGCAGGGTGATCACGTGCGCGTCCCCGACCAATGGACCTAACACCGCATCCACTTCGGCTGGTTCCACGCGGTGCCCCATGATCTTCACCTGATCATCCAGTCGGCCTTTGAAGTGCAGAACACCATCGGCATCCTGCTCCACCAGGTCGCCGGTACGGTACCATCGCTCACCACCTTCTGTGATGAAGGAACGGCGTGTGGCCGCTTGATCTTCTACATAACCTGCCGCCAATTGTGGGCCGCTCAATTGCAACTCACCTTCTACGATGCGTGCAGAACTTCCAGCGAATGGTCTACCGATCGGCACAAAGCCCTCGTGTTCAAGATCATCCCGCTCCACCTCGAAGGCTGTGATCGCAATGGTGGCTTCCGTTGGTCCGTAAAGATCCACCAAACGTGCGTGGGGCGCGGCCGCAGCGAAGGCACGTGCCACCGACCAGTTCATGGGTTCGCCGCAAAAAAAGCCCAAGCGCACCAGCGGTAAACTCTCTTTGATCAGCGCTCTTACGCGTTGCATGAGCATGGCGAGCGATGGCACGGAGAACCAGACCGTGATCCGTTCGTCCTGCGCAAAACGCACCGCGCGCAGGAGGTCATCGGCCTGCGGTACGCACAAGCAGGCGCCCACCGACCAACACAGGAAGATGTCGTGTACGCTAAGGTCGAAGGTGAGCGCGAAGAATTGGGAGAATCGATCCTGCTCGTTGAAGTCGTACGTCTGCAATTGATGCTTCACGTATGCCGCAACATTGGCTCGGCTCACGCTTACACCCTTGGGTCCACCGGTACTTCCACTGGTGAACAGCACGTACGCCTCGGCATCAACGATCGGCACTTGTACGGATGCGGCGTCACCCTCTTCGGCCGTGATCAAGTCAGTGCCATCCAGTGCTGATGAGCCTACCATGGACCGTACCTCGGCCTGTTCCAGCATCGTGCTCCACCGCGCGGCAGGTCCATCCGGGGGAAGTGGCACATAGGCACAACCCGCTTTCAGGATGCCCAGGATGCTGGCGTAGGACGCTGCTTCCTTCTTCGCTACGAAGGCCACACGCTCACCGCCAGCTCCCTTGGCCAGCAGCCGTTCTGCGATGGCATTGCTCCAGGCGTCAAGCTCGCGATAGCTCAACGTACGCCCATCCACGCGCAGTGCGGACCGATCAGGCCACTGCGCGGCGGCACGTGTGAAGAGTGCTATCGGGTCGTAGGAGATCACGTTGCTAGAAGGCCGGGGGATGGCCTTCGGCACAAAGCAACGCGTCAGCGAAGTATTTCGTACCCCAATTCGGGAAAGCGAACTTCTCGTACCGGCCCCAGAGCGGGAATGAACCTGGCAGGGCACCACGTGCATCCACCGGGCCTACCTCACCCATACGCTGGACCGCCCCGAGGAAAGCCAGCATGCGCGAGGCCGCTTCGGCAAAGCGATCCTCCTTGGTCAGCGCTGCCAGTCGGTTCCATACGATGGAAAGTTGCGCGCAACCGGTCATGAGCGGGTGTTCGCTTCCATTCCATGCACGATCATATCTACCATGGAGCCGACCTGTTGAAAGGTATCGATCCGCCAAGGCCCCTGCCGCCTGTGTGGCCGCTTGGGCAAAACGATCATCCCCAAGGATACGCGCACATTCCAACAAGCCATCCAAGGTGTACGCGATGGTGTGGGTGATGGGCCGATCGTTATGACGGATGGTATTGTCGGCGTTCGCGAACCAGCCGTTCGTTTGCTGTTGTGCAAGCACCCACTCCAGGTTACGCAGTACGCTCGTGCGCAGTGCGGTATCTTCGGTCTGGGCGCTCAGTTGCAAGAGAGGAGCATCCACGTAGGTATCGTACACACGCGCCGTGCCCATGAAATTGGCCCCGCGCCAAGCGCCGTCGGCATCCTGGACCGATACGATCCACTGCCCGGCACGCATGGCGGCCTCGCGGTAGCGCTCCTCTCCTGTGATCGCATGCACGGCAAGCATGCCACGGATCACCTGCGCGGTGTTGAACACGATGCTTGGCCTTCCTTCGCCAACACGCCCTCCCTGCCAACCGCCGTCCGCATGCTGTATGCTCAACAACCAACTCCCGGCTTTCACGGCTGCCTCTCGTGCTTCGTTCCAGTGCAACAGATCGGCCGCTGCTATCAAGGTGGGCAGGGCATATCCAGTAGTCTCGGGATAGGAGGCTCCCCATCCATGCACCAAGTGGTAGCTGCCCATTCCATCGTCACTTCCGTTGCGCTGCGCACGCAATAAATAGGAGATAGCTTTCCTCAGCGCCTCTTTCCGATCCACAGCTTCTTCCGCCACGCCGTTGCGATGTGCGAACACCAAGGCACGTGCCGCGGGGTCGACCAGAGCCGCTGCCATGTACTTGGTATAGCCCAGCGCAGATCGGATCATCGGTACTTCAGCAATTCGATGCAGATGTGTTCTGCCGCATGTCCATCACCAAAAGCCTCAACGTTCGGCAACGCTGTTCGTTGCAACGCATCGCACGCCTCCGCAACGATACGCTCGGGATCGGTGCCAACCAAGGTTGTTCCACCAGCACCGAGCAGCTCGACCCATTCGGTGCGATCACGGAGCACTAAACATCGTTTTCCGAGGAAACAAGCCTCCTTCTGCAGACCTCCACTGTCGGTGATCACCAGGCGCGATGCATCCACCACGGCCAATAGATCCAAATAACCCATGGGCGGCACGATACGCACCCCGGTCCAGGTTTCTGCACCAGCGGTACCTAAGGTCTTCGCGGTACGCGGATGCAATGGCACGATGACCTCCAAGCCTGTTTCCCGATGTAGCGTTGAGAATGCTTGGAAGATCCGATGTAACACTTGGGCATCGTCCGCGGTGCCCGCCCGATGTACCGTGGCCACTACGAACGCTCTGCCACGCAAGCCGAGCGCATCCAGCACAACACGATCTCGCGCCATCGCTGCGAAGTGCAGCGTGTTGTCCAGCATCACATCGCCCACCTGCGCCACCACTGGAGAACGAAGGCTGGGCTTTGCCTGCCCCATGCTGCTGATGCTTTCCTTGGCCAAATTCTCCACAGCGGTGTTGGTTGGGCAGAACAACCACGTACTCGCGTGATCGGCGAGCACACGGTTCTCTTCCTCGGGCATGGCACTTTCGTAGGACCGTAAGCCGGCTTCCACGTGGGCCACGGGAATTCCCATGCGACTGGCGGCCATGGCTCCGGCCAAGGTGCTGTTCGTATCGCCATAAACGAGGACCAGATCAGGCTTTTCGCGGTAGAGCTCCTGCTCGATCGCCGTCATCATCCGCCCGATGTGCGCGGCCCGTGCGGGCTCTGCGGTAATGCGGATATCGGGTGTGCGCAAGCCGAGTTCTGCGAAGAAATTCTCGCTCATCTCCACATCGAAATGCTGACCGGTGTGCAGCAAGCGCTGCTCGATACGACCGACGAATGGTCCATCGATGGCCCGTTGCAAGGCCGCTGCTTTGATGAACTGCGGGCGCGCTCCCACCACGGTCAGGATCCGCAAGGGCATCGTTCAATTCAGTTGGCCGTTATCCGCAAAGCTGAAATAACCCGTGCTCGTCACGATCAGATGGTCCTGTACAGCGATGTCCAGAAAACGCCCACCGTCCAGTAATTTGCGTGTTAGCTGGATGTCTTCGGCGCTCGGTCGTAGCTGCCCACTGGGGTGGTTGTGGCACAGGATCACGGAACTGGCGCGCTGGTCCAAGGCTTCGCGGAAGATGAGTTTGGGGTCGGCCACAGTGCCGTGCATGCCACCTTGGCTCACCTTCACCCGGTTCAACAAACGATTCCCACGGTCCAACAGCAGTAACCAGAACTCTTCGTAAGGCAGATCACCCAACACCGGTTGAAGCAACTCGAATGCAGCGCGGCTGTCGCTGATCAACGGGCGTTCGTTCACATTCAATTCCCTCCTGCGCTGGCCAAGCTCCAACGCCGCCACGATGCTCATGGCCTTCGCTTCGCCCACACCGTGGATCCGCATGAGTTCGTTCACCCCCAGACCCGCGAGCTTGTGCAGGTCGTTGCTGGCCTTGTTCAGGATGATACGGGCCAGGTCCAAAGCACTTTCCGTTGGCGTGCCGCTACGAATGAGGATGGCTACTAGCTCGGCGTCGCTCAATGCTCTTGCACCACGAGCCAATAAACGTTCTCGCGGCCGGTCATCCTTGGACCATTCCGGAATGCTGAGCTTGGAGGGCGTACTGGGCTTTTGATCCGCCATTAAACGGGAACAGGTCCCCAAAGAGGACCTGCCCAAGGTAAGATGCGAAGTGACAGCGCTTATTTAAGCGTGTTCACGTGACGCTTCACAGAAGACTTCAGGTTGGCCGCCTTGTTCTTGTGGATCAAGTTCTTCTTAGCCAGCTTGTCCAGCATGGAATTCACCTCCGGAAGAAGCTTCTCGGCCTCTTTCTTATCGGCGGTGGCACGCAGCTTACGCACCGCGTTTCGCGTGGTCTTGCTCTGGTATCGGTTGCGTTCGTTGCGGGTCTCGGTCTGACGGACGCGCTTGAGTGCGGACTTGTGGTTGGCCATGACGTGCTTTGCCTTTTCCGAAAAGGGAGCGCAAATATAAGAGCTTATCCGATCCACAGGAAGCTGTGGACAAGAAAAAGCCCCGCCGAAGCGGGGCCGAAGGTTCAGAAAGGCTGATCTCAGTAGGCATTCTCCTCTTTCCCCAGCATGTTGGTAACGGTCTTCACCACGATCTTGAGGTCCAGCAGGAAGGACCAGTTCTCCAGGTACCACACATCCAGCTCCACGCGGCGCTCCATCAGCTCCGGGGTGCGCGTTTCCCCTCGGAAGCCGCTCACCTGGGCCCAGCCTGTGATACCGGGCCGCACGAAGTGGCGCACCATGTACTTGTCGATGATGTCGCGGTACTGATCGTTCAGGCGCAAGGGGTGCGGACGCGGACCTACCACGCTCATCTGCCCCATGAACACGTTGAAAAATTGCGGCATCTCATCCAAGTTGCTCTTGCGCAGGAAGGCGCCCACCTTGGTCACCCGGGGATCGTTCTTGGTAGCCTGCTTACTGTCGGCTTCCTTGTTCATCCGCATGCTGCGGAACTTCCAGCAGACGAACTCCTTGTTGTCGCGACCCAGGCGCACCTGCTTGAAGAACACCGGCCCGCGGCTGGAAAGCTTCACCATCAAGGCCAGCAGCGGGAACAGCCAAGAGAAGATGAAGACGATGACGCAGAAGGAGAAAACGATGTCGAACGCGCGCTTGAAACCACGTGCGTAAGGGCTATCTAGTGGCTCCCGGCGGATCTTGCTCACCGGCACGTCGCCGTGGAACTCCAGCTCGGAGGTCTTCACTACGGGAATGAAGCTTTCGGCACTGGGGATCACCCGGAAACGGATGGTGTTACGCTCGCAGAACTCCATCAGGTCGGTAATGTCCGCCCGGCGAGTTCCCGGAAGCGCACAGTACAGGATATCGATGCGGTTCTGGATGGCGAAGGATTTCACGGCTTCCACATCGCCCACGCGACGTTCGCCCAACAGGCCATCGATCGGTTCATCATTGAAGATCCCCCGGAAACGGTAGCCCCGCACGGTCTGGTCTTCGCAATAGCGGAAGATCTCCTCCGCAGCAGGTCCATCCCCTACGATCACCAGATCCTTGACCGTGGTCAAGGGTTCGAGCGTGAGCACTTTGTTGAGTCCGGTCTGCACGTTCTGTAGGGATGTACGGCCTGTACGGAGCAAGGTAGACAGTTCCGCGCCAAATTCGGCGCCCGAGGTGGAGCGACCGCCGATACGTGGTGTGGGACCTAAGGTGTTTTCCATGTGGGTTCTACTGCCCAAGTGATGTACCGTCTAACCTGCGAGTGCGTCAAATGTATGTCGCTCGTCGACCCTTTGTCAAATTGGTCGATATCTTTTCTTGATTCGTCGAAATCCCGAAGGTAGCAACGCTTTACCAGAACTATGCCGGATCAGGGCTTCACCTTTCCACCGGCGAAGACCCAACGAACCAGCTCCTTGAAGAATAGGACGAGGAAAAGGCTATTCGTCACCACATACCTACGCCAGAGGCGCTTCGGCTCCAGCCAAAGGCGGTACATCCATTCCAAGGAAAGATCGCGCATCCACTTGGGCGCGCGCTTGTCTATCCCTGCGTAGAGCAGGAAGGCCCCTCCGATACCGAGCATCACCCCGTTCACCCGGCCCTTCATGGCCGCCATCCATTTCTCCTGTTTAGGGCAACCCAAAGAGACCATTACCACGTGCGCACCGGTAGCGTTGATCCGGGCTGCATCACCTGCATAGTCCATTTGGTCGATAGGCCTGAACGGCGGTGAGTACCGACCCACGATCTTCAAGTCGGGCAATTCGCGTGCTGCACGGTCCACGATCCGCTGTTGCACCTCTTCGGAAGAACCGAAAAGGTATACGCTCAACCCACGGCGCGCGGCTTCCTCAAAGAGCGCTGGCATGAGGTCGTTACCGGCCACACGCTCCTGCTTCAACCGGTGGAAGAGCTGTTGCGCCTTCAGAACCGGCATTCCATCGGCCGTGGCCAGGTCGGCACCGTTCACCACCCGCGCGAACGCCGGATCACGCGCCTCCACGGTCATGTGCGCATTCACACAACAGACATAGCTGGAGGTATGCGCCTGCCCCAGATCGGCGATCACCCGCACATGTTCCGCGAAACTTCCCACGGAGATACCGGCCGTAAGCACACGCACCTTCGGCAACAGGTTCTCGCCTTGGACCGGTTCGTTCGTCTGGACTTTCACGGTTTTCGTGGTGCGGGGTGGCGCTATGCTCATGGGCCTTGCCGTCAACCGAACAGGGCTTCGAACTCCCGTTCCATGTTGCGGTGAAAGGCTTGTAACGTGAATTCGCGCTCAAAGATGCGTCGGCCCTCCAGCCCCATGGTGCGGCGGCGTTCGGGGTCGCGCAGCAGCAGCAGTTTTTCGGCCACCGCTTTGGGTTCCCGAATGGGCACCAGATAGCCACTGGAGCCATCGGACACCACCGAAGGGATACCCCGCCAAACGGTGCTTACCACCGGTTTGGCGAACTGCATGGCCTCCAAGAGCACCAATCCGAAGGTCTCTGCATCGTAGAACGAAGGGAAGCAGAAGATGTCGCATGCAGCGAACCGGGCGAATTTCTCCGGTCCGCTGAGCACGCCGATGAATTCCACCCGATCGCCTAAGGCATACTGCTGAACGAATTCCTCGCACCGTACCCGGAACGATTCGCTGCTCCATTTGCCCATCATGCCCAAGCGCGCATCCAAGCCCTGTTCGGTGGCCAGTTTGAAGCCTTCCAAGGCTACGAGCACTCCTTTACCCTCCGTCATCACCCCGGTGAAGAGGATATTGAGCGGCTGGCCCGGTTGCGCCATGGACTCCGGCACGGTTCCGCGCATATCCTCAACCCCGTTCGGTACTACCACGTTGCGGCGCGCACCAAAGGCGGCACCATCGTCCGGGTTCTGTGGGGCCGTACGAATGACGAGGTCCGGCTTCCGGTAGGCCAAGCGGAACAATGGCCTTAATATCCCTGGCAGTTGCGAGGCGAATTCGGACACCCCACCTGCGTGGAAGTGGAAGACCACCTTGCGGAACATCCAGCGCGTGGCCAATAGGAACACGATATCGCGCAGAACCGGCACCTTGGCCGGACCGCTGGGTGGATAGTAGAGCACCTGCGTGCCATGGCGCAGGCGTGCGGTCCACACCTTTAGGATGGTGCTGAACAGGATCCACACCTTGCGGAAGGCGAATTTGCCCACGCTGCCGATATCGTCCGAGTAGGCCAACCGGACATGGAAGAGGAGGACCCGATCGGACCGTAGCTCGAGCAGCCGGGCGATCATGATGGCCTGCCCGTGATGCGGCGGCGGCGTTTGGCCAACGACCAGGATGCGGAACGGGGGGCGGTTTTGGGGCACTGGCCAAAAGTACCCGTAGCTACCAGCCCTTCCTGTCCGGCAGTGGGCCGGTTTCAACACCCAGGGGTGGAAGCGCCCAGCGGAGCCTCTAGAACCCCCGTCGATGGCTGGGTGCTCTTCGTCGGATCTTCGCAACAGTACCGTCCCACAAGGGGTTCAACAGGGCCAGAACACCCGCCCATGCAACTGGTACGTACCGCTCTCCTGCTCGCTCTCCTTACCAGCGTGAATGGCCTGCACGCCATCTCGTACTACCTCTCCCCGAGCGGCAGCGACACCAACAACGGCACCAGCCAAGCCACACCCTGGCGCTCCATCACCCGCTTGCAACAGGTAGGTGCAGCGCTACAACCCGGCGACCAGGTCCTCTTCCAACGCGGCGGCACCTATCCTGGGCACTTCACCATCAACAGCAACGGTTCTTCGGCACAGCCCATCGTGATCAGCAGCTACGGCACAGGCGCCCTGCCCGTGATCTCCGGTTCGGTGAACGTGACCGGCTGGACCGTACACCAAGGCAACATCTGGAAGGCTGCTGTTGCACAACCCGTGAAGTATGTACACGTGGGCAACGACCTGATGACCCTGGCCCGTTTCCCCAACACTGGATGGCTACGCGTGAACACGTCTTCCACCACGCAGCTCACCAGCAGTAACATCACCCAACCTACCGGCCATTGGAACGGCGCCGAACTGGTGCTGCGTAGCACGAACTGGTGCTATGAGAACGCCGTGGTGAGCAACCACACCAACAGCAGTTTGCAATTCCCCGCCATCGTTTACAACCCCGGCAACTATGGCTGGGGCTTCTTCCTACAGAACAAGTTGAGCGAACTGGACAGCCCAGGCGAATGGTTCCACGATGCCAACAACGGCACCTTGTATTTCCACGCACCGAACAATGCCGACCCCAACACGCTCAACGTCCGCGCATCGGTGTTTGAAAGTGGGATCGAAGTGGGTTGGCTGAAGCAGTACATCAACATCCGCGAGCTTGACTTCCGCCATCAACGTTACGCAGGTGTTTACAACACCGGTGCCTACGTGAACGTGAGCAATTGCAACTTCGAGCATTCCTACTTCGGCATCCGCACCTACGCCAACCACAGCAACTATAGCAACAATACGGTGCGCCACACCTATGCTTCCGGCATGGGCATCCTGGACAACAACACCACCGTAGAGAACAACGTGGTGGAAGACATCGCCCTAAAGGCTGGCCTTGGGGAGACCTTCTGGGGTTACTACGGCATGTACGTTTCTGGCGCCACCAACGTGGTCCGCAGCAATCATGTGAAACGCACCGGCAACTCAGCCATCTTCCTGGGTGGAAGTCCCTTGGTAGAGAAGAACATCATTTCCGATGTGCTCATGACGGTGAACGATGGCGGCGGTATCTACTGGGACAGTGCCGATGGTGCCGTGATCCAGGACAACATCATCTCCAACGTGGGCGGCAACTTGGAGAGCGTGGCCATGGACTACTTCATCAACCAGCCGTTGGGCATGGGCATCTACTTCGGTAATTCGGTGATCAAGAACATCATCGTGCGCCGCAACACCGTTCACGATTGTAGCACCGCCGGTATCCATGTGGACCACACCATGGTATCCACCAACCTGGAGATCCGCGACAACATACTGTACGGAAACGATATCCAATTGAGCATCACCGATCAATCCAATGTGAACGGACCTAACGCGGCACCACCCTACCACCTGGCCAACTTCAACGACGTATACAGCGGCAACACGCTCTATTGCCTCACCAAAGAACAACGCTGCGTGCAACAATACCATGTACATGGCCCCAACCTCGTGGACTTCGGCACCTTCACGAACAATCGCTACTTCAATCCATACGAGGAGCTGAGCATCAAAGTGATCAACACCCAAGGGGGCTACGTGAAGAACTACACCTTGGAGCGTTGGCGCGCAGAACGCAACGAAGAGACGGGCAGTACGCGCAGTCCGCGGATAGAGAACGCACAGGAAGTGGTTTCGCGCACCAGTGCCAACATGATCACCAACGGCGCGTTCGACTACAACACCAGCGGCTGGAGCGGTTGGCCCACACAAGGCCAGATCCAATACCAACCGGGCATCCTCGACAATGGCGCCTTGAAGGTGACCTACGGAGCCAACGCAGGATCACCGGAATTCTATCTCCGCTCGGACAACCTGATGAACGTGCAGAACGGCAGCTGGTACGAGCTGAAGTTCAGCATATCCAGCTCCACGCATGGTACCGTACGCGCCGACTTCAAAGGCCAATCTCAAGCGGCCACACCCAACTCCATCTATGCCCGTTACATACCCTTCGATGCGCAACGCCGCGATGTGACCCTGTTGTTCCAAAGCAACTTGAGCGAACCGGGCATGATGATCTTCGCCAACCACTTCAATGACCCCAGCTACCTCCTCGATAATGTAGAGTTGTACAAAGTGAACGTTGAGACCGTTGATCCACGAACGCGTCACGTGCTCTTCACCAACCCCGCCAACGCATCCGTGGAGATCCCTCTGGAAGGTTGCTGGCGCGATGTGAACGGCAACACCCGTTCCGGTTCCATCACCCTGAGCGCGTTCGCTTCCGTGGTACTTGCAAAGGAAGACCCATTGATCTGTGGCCTCACCACGGGCCTGGACGATGCAACCACAGCCGCCATTGACCACGACCTACGCCTCTTTCCCAATCCCATGCGCAACGGCGATGCCTTGCAGCTTACGGCACCCGTGAAGGGCGATACCGATGTACGCATCATCGATGCCGGTGGGCGTACGGTGCATAGCGCGCGTATGAACGTGGGTGCTAGCCTGGTGCCGATGCCCGGCTCCTTGCAAAGCGGCCCCTACGTGGTGGTTCTGGAAGGGCTTACCCTGAGGCAGCACCATCGGCTGGTGGTGCAGTAGTGCTCTCGGGGAGTTCCAAGGGGCTGCCATCCAACGCGCGGGGTTTTCGCTTGATGTGCTTCGGGTCCATCACCACCATGGCGAACACGCACAGCAACAAGGCGTTCCCGAAGTCGTTGCCATAGCAGATGATGTCGATCTGCAGGATGAAGAGCATGTACACCACCAATGCGAACAAGGGCGACTCCAAGGCGCCTTCGTGGTAGCGCTTGCGGAAGTAGGTGAACGTGTACCACACCACGACCAGCAACAGAGCATAGCCCACTACACCCTGGTTGATCAAGGTCTGCATGAAGGTACTGTGCATGTGTACGTTCTGCACGTCCTTCACATTGAACACATCGGCGATATGGTCCCAGCCCTTGAGGTGGATCTGCCCTTGGTATCCATGCCCGAACATCAGGCCGTGCCGGTCCTTCTCCAGCCAGTTCCAACCCACATCCCACACCGTGGTGCGGTTGTTGAAGGTGGTCACATCCTCCTTGTTCACCCGCGACACGATGGCCTGCATGAAGGGTAGCGTAAGGATGGTATAGACCAGCAGCGCGAAGTTGGTGAGGATGGACATGGTGAACAGCGAGAGCGGGAACATCACGCGCGCGCGACCCACCATGCGGAACACGAAGAGGCCGGTGAGGATGATGAAGGTCATGAACGAAAGGCGGCTGTTCACCTTCAACATCAACACCATGTTCACCATGAAGAAAACGAGCAAGCCCAAGAACGGGACAGGGCGCTTCACGAAGTCCTTCATGTAGAAGATCAACATCAGGTTGATCATCGCCAGCATGTGTGCGGCATCGTAGATCCCTAGTACGAAGGGGAGGTTGAGGCGGCCTTCGATGTTGTGTAGCACATTGTGCATACCGGCCGCCACACCCAGCAGATTGATACCCAAGAAGAGGCTCAAGCTGATAAGCACCATCTTGGCGAAGTCGAAATCCTCCTGCTCACGGTTGCGGATGTGAACGATGATGGCCGCATGGAAAGGCGCCAGGAACATGATCGTGTACGCCACCGTGTTCGCCATGGTGGCACCAGGGAAACGCTCGCCCAGCGCCTTCCACATGGAGTAGATCAACGAGATCAAGAAGATCAGACCCCACCAATACTTGCCGGTAACCATGTTGCGCACCTGCCGCTGAGCGATGAGGTCGAAAACATGTAGGAAGATGATGCCGAGGAAACCGGCCACCGCCACAACGGTACCTTGGGAGATGCTCGTCTTGTAGCCCACGTACATGCCGATCCCGTAAATGGGGAACGACAGCAGGAAGAGCGTATTGATGAGCTTGCGCTTGGACAGCAGCACGTGCGACCGGTTGTGACGATCACAAAGATGCGCCTTCAACCTGCAAACCGAACGGAGAACGCCGGTGTTTATCCACCCAGCCGTTTCTGCAACTTGGAGAGGAACGGCGTAATGGCCTCATCCACGGGCTTGGGTAAAAGGCTCTTCACCGTGGATTTCACCCGACGGAACAAGGGTGGACGGATGAAGGTGTTGAAGTAGGCGAGGTCGCGTAGTTCATCCACCACCACTTCATTCGGGTGTACCAAGGGGAAGGGTGTATCGCAGGCGTTGTCCACATTACGTGGATCGAAGCCCTGTACCGTATTGGTGCCCGTGCCCTCGAAGCCGATGTTGCGAACCAGGTTATGCTCTGGTAAGATGGTGATCCCGTTGTTGAGGATACGTGCGAAATCGTGCTGGAAATCCCAGGTCTTGATGGTCCCATCCCACGTGGCTTCGAACAAGGCATGCGCCTCCTTGCGCTCGGCCTTGCTCAAAAAGAAGCTGTTCCACTCCGGCGTGTCGCGAACCTTGGGCCAAGCCGTCATGTCGCCATCGTACAACTTCCAGGCTCGCCGCCAGCCGGCCCAGCCCCAGGGCGCACCGTATCCGTGCTGCGAGAAATAATATGATGCCTCGGGCTTCGCTTGTGGGTCGGCCATCAGGTTGTTCCCCAGGATCCACCAGATGCGCGCATCATCGCGGTAGCGCTCCAACAGTTCTTCGGCGAACCAGAAGAAGCTCAGGACCGGGGCCGTATCATCTTCCAGCACGATGCCCTCGCTCTCGCGCTCGAAGAACCAATCCATGTTGCCGATCATGGCTTTCTTCAAGCCTTGGTTGACCTCTGCGAACCGCGTATGTACCTCGCACGGCCAATCGACCAGTTCCAAAAGGCTGCGTACCTTGTCCGTACGCACCTTCTCTTCGGCGTTCCGTGGTCCATCACAAGCGAAGTACAGCCGGGGTGGCCGGGCCGCACGGATGGACTCCATCACCTTGCGTGCCGTATCATATCGGCTGAAGGCCGTCAACAACACGGCAGTCCGGAGCGGAGCCGGTGGGGCGAAGCTGTTCATGGACGTACGGACGAGGTCATTTCACGGCCTTCAGTTTCCAGAAAGAGGTCATGCCGACCATCATCAGGCGGAAGTTTATACGGGTGCGGGCCGTAAAAAGATCCACGATGAAGATGCTGATGAGGAAGGAAAGCGCCGAGGCCCAGATAGCACCGCGTGCACCGAGCTTGGGAATAAGCACCGCGTTGAGCCCGATGTTGATGGCAGCACCCAGCACGGAAGTGATCAACGAGAACTTGAAGAGGCCCTCGTTGGTAATGAAGCTTCCCTTGGCCACACCCATGAAGGAGAAGATCAAGCGGAACGCGAAGAGCGCCAGCAAGACCCCGGCTTCCCGGAACTCTTCGCCATAGAGCAGTACTATTCCCCATTCGGACAATAGGTACATTGGCACCGCCGTGGCCAGGAAAAGCGCGAACATGAGACGGTACTGATTGGTGAGCCGCTCGTGGTAGA
Source organism: Bacteroidota bacterium (assembly GCA_023428865.1). GTDB lineage: Bacteria > Bacteroidota > Bacteroidia > Flavobacteriales_F > PHOS-HE28 > PHOS-HE28. The sequence continues at coordinate 15,164 of JAEYWT010000350.1, forward strand.
GATCGATATCCACCACACGCGCTTTTGCAATAGCCGGTGCAACGGCCAGCTGGACGATCAAGGGCAGGAAAGCCACGGCTTCGAGCATCTTCACCGCTACGGAGTATTGACCCAGTTCGATATTCGCGAAACTCTCGCCCAGCGTGCGGCTGAGGATGTCTTTGATCATGACCTGGTCGATCTTCAATTGGGCTTGCAAGGCGAACCCATACAACAACATGGGCCAAGATTGGTCCAGGATGTATCGCACCATGCGCCACGTGGGTTTCCAGGCCCGAAGCAGCAATCCGTTGCGCTGATACACCCACATGAAGCCGATGGTGTACGACACCACCTCGGCGAAATAGCCCCACGCGAACCAGACCAACGGAGCCTGCATCCACACCAAAAGAAGCTTGTAGCTCGAAGCGAACAAGGTGCTTACGATGTTGACCTTGGCAGCCACATTACCGCGCACCTGGGCCATGAAGTAATAGTCGATCACCGTGCTCCATTTGAGCAGCTCGGCCGATGCCGTGATCATCACCAGGAACACTGTAAGGGTGTCCATGCCCTTCACCAATACATATATGAGCAGGCCAAGGTTGAGGACGATACCGCCCACCAGTTTGATGGCGAAGGTGCTTCCCAACAGTTCGTCGCGCCGCTCGGGGTGTCGCACCAGATCGCGCGATACGATCTCGTTCGCACCCAAGGAGGTGAGCACCATGGCGATGCTGACGATGGCCAGCGCATAGTTCAACTGGCCGATGCGCTCCACACCCAGATAGCGGCTCACGATCACCGTGGTGCCCAGTATCAGGGCCATGCGCACGACACGGTCCAGGAACAACCACGAGAAGTTGTTCAGGTATTTCCGGAAACCTTCGGATCGGAACATGCCGTCTCTCCCCTACTTGGTGTAGTACCCGTACCCTTCGCCGTTCCTGCTGCGAACATCGTTGAAGACGAGGTCCACATTGCTCGCCTTCTTCTCGTTCACCATCTCATTGATCATCCGCAATGCACTGCGTCCGGTCTTGCCTTCGCGCACCACATAGAGTGTGATGTCCACCTGACGCATGAGCAGCACGTATTCGCTCACCAGACCGAGCGGCGATGCATCGATGATGATGTGATCGTACTTCTGACGGAGGTTGGAGATGAGCTCGGCCATCCGTGGACTTTCCGCCAGATCCAAGGGGTTCGGTGGGATCGGCCCGGCTGTGATCACATCCAGGCCAGGAACGTCCGACCGGGTGATCAATTGATCGATCCGTGCTTCTCCGATCAGCCAGGTGGAAAGACCCGGGCCATCCTTCAATTCGAGCGTACGTGCCACGTTGGGGCGGCGCATATCGGCATCGATCAGAATGGTGCTCTTTCCCGCTTGTGCCATCACGGTGGCCAGGTTCACCGCACAGAAGGTCTTGCCTTCCCCACTGGAAGAGGATGTAAAGCCGATCACCTGCCTCGCAGAATCCACGTTGAGGTATTGCAGGTTGACACGCGCTGTACGGAACGATTCGGCCAACAGTGATTTGTTCTCGTCCGCCGTGATGCGCTTGCGTTTACTGCTCGGAATAACGGCGAGCACCGGCAGGCGCGTCAGTCGCTTCAGCTCCTCCACGTCATCGATCCGATCGCGGATCAGGTCGCGCAGGAAGATGAATCCGATCGGCAGCAACAGCCCTAGGAACAATGCACCACCCAGCACCTTGCTCTTGCTCGGCGAAACATGCTTGAAACCCAGCATGCGTGCGGAGTCGACAATGCTCTTGTCCACCTGGTCGCTGGCGATGGCGATGCCTGCTTCGGCACGCTTCTCCATCAAATAGTTGTACAGGTTATCGCTCAGCTTGAATTTGCGCTCGATGTTCACCAACTGGCGCTCGTTCTCGGGCAATTGGTTGTACTGATAGTTAGTACGACCAAGCCGACGATTTATCTCGGCCAAGCTGATGTCCGCTTGCTCCACCAAACTCTCTGCGGTCTGCGCCAACGAACCCTTCAGGTTGTTCAGCTTCCGCTCCATGGCTATGATGGTGGGGTTGCTGCGCGCGCCCGTGCTGAGGTTCTGTGCCGCCAGATCGGCAGACAAACGCGTGATCTCGATCACCAGGTTGTTCAAGACCGGATCATCGATACCCGAGGATGATGGAGCCGGTACGTTGCGGAGATCAGAGGAGGACCTGATCTTGCTTAGGACCGAGGCGCAATACGTCCTGGTCTTCTGAATGTTCGACCGTTCATCTTCCAACCGGCTGCGCTCTTGGAACAGCGCATCCTGGGTGCCTGCCGTGCTGATCATGCCACCGCTGGATCCACGGAACTGCTCCATGCTGCTTTCCACCTTCTGCAACGAGTCGGATACGGTTCCGATCTGCTTATCGATGAAATCGATGGTCTTCTTCCCTTTCTGTTGTTGCTTGTCCAGCTCGTAGTCGATGTAGGTGTCCATCAACTTATTCAGGAAGGCCTGCCCCTTTTCCACCACTTCGACCTGCATCGAGAGGTTCACCACGTTACTCTCATCGCTCAACGGTGTGGCAACCGTCATAGCGCGGTAGATGCGCACCAGATCCTGCAGACTATTGATCACGAAATGATACTTCGTGTTCTTGTCGTAGACCCGATCCTCCGGGAACTTGATCCGGAAGCTGAGCCGGTCTCCCAC
>JAEYWT010000290.1 GCA_023428865.1 Bacteroidota bacterium
ACACCGATGCGAGCGAGGTCCTTGGCCGGATCGAATCCTTCTGAACAACGTTTGCCGAACACTTCCGCGAAACGTGCGATGGGTTCTTCCCCCAGGATGATGCGGCCCAACAACTGCGCTTCGTCCATGTCCTTGATGATCACCGCAGGCGCACCGGCGGCGGTGTGGCTGAAGGTGGCGCGGGTTTCCTCGTGCGCGGCCTTGCCATGGATCACTACGGTGTAGTCCTGCGTGCCGAGTTGTGCGCTGCGCTTCCACACTTTCTCCACGAAGGGGCAGGTGGTGTTGTGCTTCAACGGATCTATCCCGATGGCCTTCAGGCGTTCTTCTGTTTCAAGGGTGGTGCCAAAAGCCGGGATGATCACGATATCGTCCGCCGTCAGTTCGTTCCAATCCATGAGCATTTGCCCATGCGTGTCCTGGATGAAGCGAAGACCATGGCTCTCCAGATCGGCGTTCACCTCCGGATTGTGTATCATCTGGCTCAGCAGGAAGATCCGTTTGCCGGGGTTCTGTTCAATGGCTTGGTAGCTGATCTCGATGGCGTTCTCCACGCCGTAGCAGAAGCCGAAGTGGCGGGCGAAGACGAAGCGCACGGCACCCAGGTCCAACAAGGTGGGCGAGAGGTCTTTCTTCTTCGGATCCTGCGTTTTGCGAAAGGCTTTCAGCCGACCGATGAGTTCGCTACGGTAGTGGGTGGGTATGGTGAAGGAGCGCATTGCGGGAGTTCAAAGTTAGCGGCAATACGTGGGTGCCTTGTCTCGGTGATCGGGCAACGCGTGAAAGCACTGCTGTATCATTGTGGTATAACACCGTTCATGGTCCGTTCGTTCCTGGTCTTGGTTGGCCTCTGTCTTTCCACAGTAACGTTATTCGCCCAGGATTGCTCCTTCAGTTTAGGTGCGGACCGAACACTTTGCAACGGAGGCAATGCCCTGCTCGCTGGTCCGGCGGGCAGTGTTTCCATCCAATGGCAGAACGGTATGGCCGTGCAATACCTCACGGCCGATACCTCCGGCACCTACTGGTGTACGGCCACCTTTCCCATACCCGGCCAGGACCAAGTGTTGAACGGGAGTTTCTCCAATGGCAATACCGGATTCACTACTGACCTGGTGATCGGCACTGGTGGCACCTGGGGCGCGTTGAGCTTAGAGGGTACCTACGGTGTTACGACGAACCCATCGTTGCTGCATACCAATTTCCCATCTTGTGGAGACCATACCGGCAACGGCGGCCAGATGTTGCTCGTGAACGGCTCCGCAACCCCAAATGCCGATATCTGGTGCCAGACCATAACTGTACAACCGAACACCACCTATGCTTTCAGTGCCTGGCTTATGTCGGCCAGCCCAGAGAGTCCGGCCATCCTGGATTTTGCGGTGAACGGCGTATCGATCGGTGCGCCCTTGTTAGCCTCCAGTACCACGTGCCAATGGGCGCAGTTCTATGCGCTTTGGTCATCGGGCAACAGCACCGCGGCTTCCATCTGCATCACCAACCAGAACCTGGCCACCAGCGGCAACGATTTCGCGTTGGATGATATCGCCTTCCGGCCGCTTTGCACGTACACGGATTCTGTGGTCGTCACCATCCTTCCACCGCAGCCTGAAGTGGTCATTACCGGCGCTGGTCCATTATGCCCCGGCGACCTGATCACCTTGCAGGCCACCTTGGAACCTCCCGGTTGGCCTTTCAACGATGTGGCCATGGTCTGGAACGCGGGTGGTGGGGGCAGCACCTACACGGCGGGTACACCCGGCTACTACGAGGTCACGGCCACCGGCCAATGCTTGGATGCAGTTGGTGGCGCCACCATTGAAGCGGACACCTGTGTGAGCAGCCTAACCATGCCCAACGTATTCACCCCGAACGGCGATGGGGCCAATGATGTGTTCCTACCCATGACCGTGGGTACTCCCGAAGAATTCGAGTTGGAGATCCGCAGCCGGTGGGGGCAAGTGGTGTTCCGTTCCACCAACGTAGGTACCGGTTGGGATGGCCGTATCCAAGGGGAGCGCGCCCCGGACGGGGTCTATTTCTGGACCGTGCGCTATAGCGACCGCCTGAACGATGGCCGCCTCAAGAAGAAGGACAAGGCGGGCTACCTCACCTTGCTGGGCCGCTCTTGACCCCAGGGATCGACCGGTCGCGGCGGTACAACTTACGGTGGATCAGGTTTTTCCATACCTTTGCGGCCCCTTTTCGGGAAGCCTGCACAGGGGTGTGGTAGGCCAACAACAAGAACCCTCTCGGATGGCACCCCCATTGGTCCGGGATACAAGTAGGTAGTAGTAATGGCAGTAGTAGAGAACAACAAGGTCACCTTCGCTGAACCCCCAGCCGATTTCGATTGGGCCGCCATTGAAGATGATCGGAAGTCCGCCTCCTCCGAGCGCACCAGCATGGAGCAGGCCTACGAGCACACCCTCAGCAGCATCTCCGAGAAGGAAGTGCTCATGGGTACCGTGGTCGGTATGAACAAGAAGGAAGTGGTGATCAACATCGGCTACAAGTCCGAAGGTGTTGTTCCCATCAGCGAATTCCGCTACAAGCCCGATCTCGCGATCGGTGATCAAGTGGAAGTCTACATCGAGAAGCAGGAAGATCGTGGAGGCCAGATGGTGGTAAGCCACAAGACCGCACGCGTACACAACGCATGGGGCAAGGTGAACCATGCCATGGAGACCAGCGAGATCATCACGGGTTACGTGAAGTGCCGCACCAAAGGCGGTCTCATTGTGGACGTGTTCGGTATCGAGGCCTTCCTGCCCGGTAGCCAGATCGACGTGAAGCCCATCCGTGACTACGATCAATTCGTAGGCAAGAACATGGAGTTCAAGGTCGTGAAGATCAACCAGGAGTTCAAGAACGTTGTAGTGAGCCACAAGGCCCTCATCGAAGCAGAACTCGAAGCGCAGAAGAAGCAGATCATCGGTGGCCTGGAGAAAGGTCAGGTGCTCGAGGGTACCGTCAAGAACATCACCAGCTACGGTGTGTTCGTGGACCTCGGTGGCGTCGACGGTCTCATCCACATCACCGACCTCAGCTATGGCCGCGTAAGCCATCCGGAGGAAGTGGTGAAGCTGGACGAGAAGATCAACGTCGTTATCCTCGACTTCGACGACGAGAAGCGCCGCATCGCCCTCGGTCTGAAGCAGCTGAGCGCCCATCCATGGGATGCTTTGAGCGCCGACCTCAACGCTGGCGACAAGGTGAAAGGCAAAGTGATGGTGATCACCGACTACGGCGCGTTCGTCGAGGTGGCCGCCGGCGTGGAAGGCCTCTTGCACGTGAGCGAGATGAGCTGGAGCCAGCACCTGCGCAGCCCGAAGGACTTCCTGAAAGAAGGACAGGAGATCGAGTGCGTGGTGTTGAACATCGACCGCGAAGAGCGCAAGATGAGCCTCGGCATGAAGCAGCTGAGCACCGATCCTTGGGCCGAGATCGAGTTCAAGTACCCGATGCGCAGCAAGCACACGGCGAAGGTTCGCAACTTCACCCACTTCGGCATCTTCGCCGAGCTGGAGGAAGGAGTGGATGGCCTCATCCACATCAGCGACCTCAGCTGGACCAAGCGCATCAAGCACCCGAGCGAGTTCTGCAACGTGGGTGACGAGATCGAAGTGATGGTGTTGGAAGTGGACAAGGAGAACCGCCGCCTCAGCCTCGGCCACAAGCAAGTGGAAGAGAACCCATGGGATGTGTTCGCCGGTGTGTTCACCCCAGGCAGCACACACGAGGGAACCCTCACGGGCCGCGCTGGTCAGAACTTCGTGGTAAGCCTGCCCTACGGTGTAGAAGGCACGGTGACCGCCAAGAACTTGAAGAAGGCCGATGGCAGCAAAGCCGAACTCGAAGAGAAACTTCCGTTCGTGGTGTTGGAATTCAACGCCGAAGCCCGTCGCATCGTGCTGAGCCACACGCGCACCTTCGAAGAGGGTGAAGAGATCATCGAAGCAGCCCCAGCAGCTGGTGCCAAGCGTGGCGCCCGCAAAGAGGGAGCAGCCGGCGGAAGCAGCGCCTCGGTGAAGAGCGTGAACGAGAAAGTGGAGAAGAGCACCTTGGGCGACCTCAGCGTACTGAGCAACCTCAAGAGCCAGATGGAGAACAAGGAGCGCGGTGGCAAAGACACCGACAGCGCCGAGTAAGCTCCGCTAACGAAAACGATCGAAGCCCGGTTGCCGCAAGGTGACCGGGCTTCGGCGTTCTGGTGGGTATGTGAACCGCAAATGGGCGTGGATGAACGTGGATCGAGAACAGAATGCATCCATATCCATCGAAAGTCGATACGAGGTTGAAGATGCTTGTTGCCGCAAACTCCCATTTCTGGGGCACCTTTCATCCAAGCCGGTATCTTCGCCACCGATGTCCTCCATCCCTCTGCTCACGAGCAAGGCCTTCGGGCTAACGGTAGAGCGGCTGTGCTACCAGCTGATCGAGGACCATGGCTCGTTGGAAGGGCTCGCGCTCATCGGTCTGCAACCACGCGGTATTCTGTTGGCGCGTCGGTTGCGCAGCGAATTGCAGCGCATCCTAGGTAAGGAGCACCTGCAATACGGCGAGTTGGACATCACCTTCCACCGCGACGACTTCCGGCACCGGAGTTCCCTGCCACAGCCCAGCGCCACCCAACTGGATTTTTCCCTGGACGACCGCAAGGTGGTGCTGGTTGATGATGTGCTCTACACGGGCCGCACCATCCGCGCCGGACTCGATGCCATGCTCGCGTTCGGCCGACCGGCCAGTGTGCAACTCTTGGTGTTGATCGATCGGCGCTTCAGTCGGGAACTGCCGATACAGCCGGATTATGTAGGCCGCTGGGTGGATAGCATCGGCGACCAGCGGGTTACCGTGCAGTGGAAGGAGAACGACGGTAACGACCAAGTGCTGCTGCACCGCTTGGATATGGACGGGCGCGAACCATCAACCTTGCCACAAGGCACATCTGCGGACCGATGAACACCACGGCACAGAGCGAACAATTGAGCGTTGAGCACCTGCTCGGCATCAAGGAACTCACCGCCGAGGACATCGAGCTCATCTTCCGCACGGCCGATGGCTTCAAGGAAGTGCTGAACCGGCCCATCAAGAAGGTGCCTTCGTTGCGCGACCTCACCATCGCCAACCTCTTCTTCGAGAGCAGTACGCGCACCCGGGTAAGCTTCGAGCTGGCCGAAAAGCGCCTCAGCGCCGATGTGGTCAACTTCAGCAGCAGCGGCAGCAGCGTAAGCAAAGGCGAAACGCTGGTGGATACGGTGAACAACATCCTGGCCATGAAAGTGGACATGGTGGTGATGCGGCACCCGGATCCCGGTGCGGCCGTCTTCCTTAGTCGCCACGTGGATGCCCGCATCGTGAACGCAGGCGACGGTACGCACGAGCATCCCACGCAGGCCTTACTAGATGCCTACAGCATCCGTGAGAAGCTCGGCAAGGTAAAAGGAGTGAAGGTGCTCATAGTGGGCGATATCCTACACTCGCGGGTGGCGCTCAGCAACATCTTCTGTCTGCAAAAGTTGGGCGCTGAAGTAATGCTCTGTGGCCCGCAGACCCTCATGCCGCGCTACATCCATACGTTGGGTGTGCGCGTGGAGGCCGATCTGGACAAAGCTCTGCAATGGTGCGATGTGGCCAACATGCTGCGGATCCAATTGGAGCGCCAGGGTGGTGATGGGGTGGCCAACTTCCCCGGCTTGCGCGAATACGCCATGCGCTTCGGCCTTGATCTGGAGCGTTACAAGCGTTTGGGCAAGGAGATCGTGATCATGCATCCGGGTCCCATCAACCGTGGGGTAGAGGTGACCAGTCAAGTGGCCGACCATGCCAACAGCATCATCCTGGACCAGGTGGAGAATGGCGTGGCCATACGCATGGCGGTGCTTTACCTGTTGGCGGCGCGTATCCCACGCACGGCTGTTTGAAACTCGGCACACCGCTTTGGTCTCCAACCATCGGGGAGCGTAGCTATATTTGGCGGGAAGCCATTCCAAGGACCATGAACTTCACCATAGAGGACAAAGGCCGGTACACCCTCGTGACCAGCAACGTGGACAAGTTGGACACCACCTGTGCGCCAGAGCTGAAGAGCGAACTGGTGTACCTGAACAAGACCAACGTGCGCAATGTGATCATCGATCTCAGCACCACGCGGTATTGCGACTCCAGCGGCCTCAGCGCCTTGTTGGTGGCCAACCGCCTGTGCAAAAGCGTGAACGGCACCTTGGTGGTATGCGGTTTGCAGGAGCCGGTACAGAAACTGGTACAGATCTCCCAGCTAGAGAGCGTACTTTCGATCACCCCGACACCGGCCGAAGCGGTCGACCTTCTGTACATGGAGGAGATCGAAAAGGACGTGAACAAGGAATGACCTCATGAAGAAACTCCTACTCCTTTCCGCATTCGCCTTAAGTACCGCTGCCGCTTCGGCGCAGTGTACACCGGATCCGCTCTATGCGGATAGTGTGTTCGGTGTATGGCCGGATACCACCACCAACTTCATGCCGGGCATGGTGGGGGTGTTCTACAGCGATACGTTGAACCTGATCGTTCCCTTGAACGCCAGCCAGATCCCAGCCGATCCACCGTATCCTGCATTGGCCTTGGATAGCATCCAGCTTGAAGGTGTAAGTGGTCTTCCTCCGGGGATCACGGTGAGCTGCAACTCACAGACACCAGCTGCATGCACCTACTTGCCTGCCATGCTGGGTTGCGGTTTGCTACAAGGCACACCAACACAGACAGGAACCTATCCGCTCACCATCGATGTGCGTGCATGGGCCACCGTACCATTCTTCGGGGTACAGTCGGTGCCGGTTTCCTTCGGTGGGTATGAGATCGTGATCACGGACAACAACACCGCCGTGCTCGGTTTGAACAACACTGCACTAGCGAACGTGCGCAACGTTCCGAACCCCTTTGCGAACAGGACCACGATCGAATTCAGCACCGGTAAGGCGGGCGCGGCCCAGATCAAGGTGTTCAATTTGGTAGGCGAGGAAATGTGGCGCGAAGTGGTGCAGACCAAGGCCGGTTTGAACCGTGTTCCGTTCGAGGGGGCGCAACTTCCTGCAGGTGTGTATCTGTACAAGATCGAAGCCGGTAGCCAGACCTACACAGGCCGTATGGCGATCCAACGCTGATCCTCAACCATAAGAACGAGTTCGAAAGCCCCGGTTTCCGGGGCTTTCGCTTTCCGAAGTCATGCATCAAGTACCATTCACCGTAACAACGCTGGGCACGGGTGCGGCGTTACCAGCACGTGGTCGCTATCCCACGTCGCAATTGGTGAACGTGCATGGTGCGTGGTACATGATCGATTGTGGTGAAGGGACCCAGGAGCGCCTACGGGCCATCGGCTTCAACTTCCAGCGCATCGGCCACATCTTCATCAGTCACCTGCACGGCGATCATTACCTGGGCCTCATGGGCCTGATCAGCTCCATGCATCTCATGGGTAGGTTGGTGCCATTACATGTGTATGGTCCACCGGAGTTGAAGGAGATCATCCACATCCAGTTACGCGCCTCTTCAACCTACCTGCGTTATCCGCTGCATATACACAGCACAGATCCCGAAAGCGGGAAGTTGCTTCACAGCGACGAGCGCGTTACGGTGAGTACGTTGGCCTTACAGCACCGCATTGCCTGTACCGGTTTCTTGTTCCGCGAGGTACCTGGTCAACGCAGTCTCCGACCGGATCGTGTGGCGGAGATCCCGCAGGTCCGGCGCACGGCTGTAAAGAACGGCGAAGACCTGGTCTTCCCAGATGGACGGAGGATGACCAATGCGGAACTCACGCTTGATCCACCGCCGCCACGGACATATGCCTATTGTTCGGATACGGCCTACGCACCAGAGCTCGTGCCATTCCTGCGTGGTGTGGACCTATTGTACCACGAAGCCACCTTCAGCACGGCCATGGCTGCGCGTGCCAAAGAGACCATGCACAGCACGGCGGAACAAGCGGCTCGCATTGCAGCAGAAGCCGGTGTGCGGCGCCTCCTGCTCGGGCATTTCAGTTCGCGTTACAAGTCGGCCCAAGTGCTGCTGGAGGAGGCAAGGCCCATCTTCCCGAACACCGAGCTCAGTTTCGAGGGTGCCGTATTCAAGGTGGGTGGTTGAGATCTTATTTGGGACCGATCGCTTCTACGGGTAGCTTTGCGCCTTGTTAAGAATTGTTCTAAAGAAGGATGATCGTACGAACTCTCATCGCCGACCGCAGCGAACTCTCCTTGATCGGAATGCGGTCCATCCTGTCCGAAGCACACCGTGTGGAGTTGGTTGGCGTTGCCCGCGACGCTGTAGCCATGCAAGCCATGATCGTGCGGCACAAACCCCACGTGGTGTTGCTGGATCATACGGCTGAAGGCTTTGGTGCCCAGTCCATTAAAGATGGCCTGAAGCGTTCGCGCACCACCAAATTCGTCAGCATTACCACGGCACCATCCACCGCCACCTTGATGGCCGCAGTACGGGCCGGGGTCACCAGCTACATCCGCAAGGATTGCGATGTTCAGGAGATCATCGACGCGGTCACCAACACAGCGGACGGATCGAAGTTCTTCTGCGGCAAGGTGCTGGATGTGCTCCGCAAGGCTTCCGTGGATGTGGAGCGTTTCCTCCAAGAGCCGCTGAGCTGCGCCCCGGTGGCGCTGAGCGACCGCGAGTGCGAAGTGGTCACCCTGATCGCCGAAGGCAAGTCTTACACACGCATCGCCGAAGAACTCAACCTGAGCTCGCACACGGTGATCGCGCATCGCCGTAACATCATGCAGAAGCTGGGAGTGAACAACACTGCAGCCGTGGTGCTCTACGCGGTGAAGAACGGCTTCATCAGTCCCAACAGGTTCCTGTTCGATCGCGCGAACTGAGGGCGGTGCTGGATCGGCCTTCGGTCCACTACCTTGCCAGCATGGTGCAGGTGATCGGCGAGATCGGTGGGTCCTCTTCGCGTTGGGCGGTGCTTTCCGCCGATGACCAAGTGACCACCTGGCCGGTGAAAGGCGAGCGTTGGCCGGGCTTCAATCCATTGAGCGGTGATGGCGCTGCATTCGCCGAAGCCATGTACGACCTGTTCCGTGAAGTCCGACCGGATGCCTTGGAGGCGACCATGGTAACGGTCTATGGCGCGGGTTGTGGTACCGAAGAGCGCAAACAGCGCATGGCCCTGGCGCTGGCGGGGATCTGGCCAGATGCGGCCCTTGCGGTGCATACGGATCTGCTAGGTGCAGCCATCGGTCTTTGCGGCTCAGACAAAGGCCTTGTGTTGATCCTGGGAACGGGCATGAACGCAGGCCACTTCGATGGCGAGCGGTTGCACACGCCCATGCCATCCTTGGGTTACCTGCTCGGCGATGAAGGAAGCGGGGCCGATATTGGCAAGCACCTCTTGCAGGATCTGTTCTACCAACGGATCCCAGCGGGATCATTGCAGCGCATCTTCGGTGGTGCCGAACCATCGTTGCAACGTGTATTGGCCACCATTCATCAAGCGCCACATCCGGCACGTGAATTGGCTGCGTATACCGCGTTGTTGGCGCCGCACCTCGATGATCCCTACGTACGCGAATTGATCCAAGGGCGATTCCACGATCTGGCCGAATTGCTCGTGCGCTTCTTCCCTGCTGGCGCGGCTGACCACGTCTATGCAACAGGATCCGTGGCCTACGGTTTCAGGGAAACCTTGGCGGAGATCCTCCTGGATCGGGGAATGACGCTTACCGTGGTAGAGCCCGACCCCTTGCTCGGTCTGGTGGAGCACCACCGTCGGCTAGCGCACTAACGATCGCATCGCCCGAAACGAGCTGCTGCAACCGCTGGAAGGCCTTCTGGTTCTCGTCCGATCCGATACTGCGCAACACGCGTGTACGTTCCAGCGCGGTCAGGTGCCAGCTCAGGGAGATCTGCTCCGCATCGGTGTGCCGCAGTTGCAGGTCGATCACTTCCATGGGGAAATCGGCCCAGGCACTGGCTTGGCGTAGCATGAAATCGTAGTCCTGGTCCTGCACGCGCACCACGTTGTCGTAAACGCTTCCCAGTGGATCGAGAATGCGACCGATGAGCGACGAATTGCTGGGCTTCACGTCCAGTTCCTTCTGGGTATCGCGCAGCTGTAGTACCACCACCCCACCGGTGTTCGCCTTGATCCAATCGCGGTAGGTGTGGAGGAAAGCGAGCGAGATGCGGTAGCCGTAGTTGTCGCGTAGGCCGGCATCCATCACCCGCATGGGTGGTTCGCTGGGTAGGGAAACCAATGGGGTGATGTACGGGAAGGTGGCGTTCATCCGCAGGGCGCTGGTGAGCTTGAGTTCACCGGCATCCTGATCGTGGAACATGCGCTGGAACTCGATGGCTTCTGGTTGCCCGGAGCTGTGCATGGATCCACCGGTGGTTATGTCGGTAAGGAAGGCCATGGGTTGTGAAGCGATCAACAAACGTCGCCCATCGTTTATGGATGCGGGCGACATGGCTAGGAGCGGGATACGTGCATCGCGTTCCGGTTCCACCAGATCATTGAGGCGTACATCCAACAAGCCACGTGTGTTCTCGTTCAATCTGCGCTCGAAGGTGTAGCCGCGGTCCAAGGTGTAGGAGAAGCCCCGATCCTCCACGCGGCGGTAACGCACGAACATGTCATTGGTCACGAAGCTGAAGGCGAGCGGGTTCAGCATGTCCGTGGAGACCTCTTCGAGGATGGCGCGATCGTTGCGGTCCATGGGCTGCCCTTCTTCTTGTGCGAGGAAGAGCTGGCGGTAGTAAGCGGCACCGATCAATCCACCGGATGAACCGGTCATCAGCATGGTGCGTTCCATCAACTGCCCACCGAGCAGGCTATCGGCATGTTGTAGGCAACGCAAGGTCCAGAGGGTGGCACGCAGGCCGCCGCCACTGGTGTTGATGATGATCAGCGGGGGCTGTGGGCCGGTGCCGGAAAGTGCGAGGTTGTCCTTCTTCCACTGTTCCAAGGTACCGATCAAGGCTTCTGCATCAAGGCGGGCGGTGAGGCTATCGCTGGCCATGGCCTGTATGGTGGCGCGGTCGTAGGTAGCCGGCGGAACCGTGTAGTCGAGGCCATACGCGTGGTTGTCGTAGAAGAACCGGTCGGTGTACTGGCTCAACAGATTCACTCCGATCACGATGCCGATGATCACCGTGCCCGTCCACCCTTGCAGCCAGCTGAACACCGCACTGATGATCATGATGAACATGGTGAGCAACAGGAAGGCGCTTGCACCGGCCGGAATGGCGAAGAACCGGAATTCGCTGAAGGCCCCCAGGGCGATGAAGCTGAGCACGAGCACCACTTCGAAGATGGCACCGTTGATGTGGTTCTGCCAGAGCACATCGCGCAGCAGCTCCTTGTCGTAGTGGGCACTGCTACGGGCCAGCATGATGCGGAGGCGCGGTGTGAGGTAGGTCTCTACCCGCCACTTTTCAGATCGTTGCTGACGTCGGAGCCAGCGCATGGCCTTGCGTTGTTCCACCTTGCGTTGTGGCGGTGCATCGTGTTGTGGTCCGATGATATCCACCAACGGTTCAACGGGGCGGTAGTGTTCCGCATCGGGACCGAGCATCTTGATGATGTCGGTATTGGTGCGGGTGAAGTAGAGCAGCGCCAAGGCCAGAAAGAGCAGGATGCCGAAGAGGAAACCGGCGAGGTGCAGGATGATCTGCGGAACGGCCACCAATTCCTTGGTGTATTGGAAGCGAGCCGAGCAGAAGAGGAAGGTGAGGATGAACAATACCGGAATGACCGCATTGTTGATGTTGAATTTGAGAAAAGGCCTGGCGATGGTGGCGATGAAGGGG
>JAEYWT010000016.1 GCA_023428865.1 Bacteroidota bacterium
CCCGTGAACACCGCCGAGGTGAACCTGAGCTTGAAGGATGAGGATGGCCGGGAATACCTCCACACCTTCAGCCCTACAGGAACTGCTTACCGCGCTGATCTGGGGCGCCTGCCGGCAGGTACCTACACGTGGACCGCACGCACCAAGGCCGACGGTACCAACCATAAGGCCAGCGGAGAATTCCATGTGGAAGCCTTGGTGGCCGAACAGCTATCCACAGTTGCCGATCATGGATTATGGAACGATCTTGCCGCACGTACAAACGGAGCGGTGGTGGCACCTGGTGGTACTGATGCCATCGTACAAGCTCTGGAAGGCCGCCCGGACCTGGTAGCGCGATCCTATGCGCACCCTAGTTTCAGTGATCTGATCGGGCTACGTTGGATCTTCTTCGTGATACTCGGTCTCCTCACCTGCGAATGGGTGCTTCGTAGGCGGAATGGTGCCTACTAGCTTGGTTGAGATGGTAGCCGCCGAACGGAAATGGTACGAACGCAAGCGCACATGGCTTCTGGTACTCATTGTTCTTGGGCTTGTTGCCTGGTTCGCACGCTATAAGGTGCTGTATGCCATGGGCGCATGGCTTATCACATAAGATGAAGTGGCCCACGCCGATACGATCTATGTTCTGGGCGGCTCACCTTTCGATCGTGGTTCCCATGCCGCCGTGCTCCTGATGAATGGGATAGCACCGCTCGCGTATTCCACCGGCAGCAACTGTTCTTCCATCCTGAAAGCAGAAGGTCGGGAGGTGAGCGAAGCCGCAATTACTCGCATGGCGGCCATCCGCGCAGGAGCGTCACCGCAGCGGATCCTTCCGTTCCCTTACGGAACAAGTACCTACGAGGAAGCAGTGGGTGTTCTCTACCATGCCCGTTCGCTGGGTGTGGATACCATCGTTGTGCTCACCACCGATTTCCATACGCGTCGGGTGGGCAAGGTGTTCCGGAAGCGCTTCGCCGGAAGCGGTATCCATGTGTTGGTGGCCAGTGCGCCCAGTTCGGATTATGATCCCGATCAATGGTGGAACAGCGAACAAGGTCTGCTCATGGTGAACAACGAATATGTGAAGTCGTTGTTCTATGCATTGAAGTACTGATCTATCGCGCTACGATCATACGCTGGACGGCTGAACCGTCCGATCCGCTCAACACGACGAAGTAGGCACCAGCTGGCAACCGAAGGTCGATATGCACCTGAGCGTTGTTGTTGCCCGAGGTGCTGAAGAATTGTCGGCCCAAAGCATCCAGTATCCGGACCATTTCAATAGAGCGCCCATCAAGATCCATGATCGCGAAGGCTCCATCATTCGGGTTGGGCTGCACACGGAAACGAGGCCGTTCCACTTCGGCCACATGCACGGCCTCCAAGCAGAACTCATCGCTATTGATGTCGTCAAACTGCCCATCGCTCTCAGCGTAAACGCCACCGAAAAGATCACGGATCACATAACTGCCTTCGCCATCATCGCAGCAAAGGCCATTACCGAATTCGTCGAGTATCGTGAAGGTGTAGCAATCGTTCGTTAGGCAAAAGGCGACACTATCCACCAGACCTTCATTTCCATCGGGATAGGGGCCTCCGTTGTATAAGATCGTGTTAGCACTGGAGGTAAGGGTCCAGGTAACGTCTGATCCGAAATCGTCCAGGGTCAAGATCAAGCTAATGGCCGCCGCCGGAATACTCGCCGTGAATCCATACGCCCAGGCATCATTCTCTGGAACCTGATCCACGGTGTTGTTCGGCAAGGTGGTGCCGATCACAAGTTGATTCGCTCCGGATGGCGTTGGTATCGCCGCCAATGCAACGTTCGCGGTCTGCCCGGTCACCAGGTTCCCCGACCAAGCTTGTGTGTAGGGCACATCACCGTTGATGGCATATTCGATCACGACGGAAGTGAGGTCGTTGATCCCGTTGTTCTTCAAGGTGATCACCGGCGATACACTGTCCACACCGCACAATAATTCACCTATGTTGGTGATGCTGGTTACAGCGGCATCTTCGAAGATGGGAACCACCACTTCGTTCTCATCGATACCGGGTAAGGTTAAGCCGCAGTCGCCCAACCATTGCTCCATGAGCGGAAAGGCGAGGTGGAACCTACCGTAGGCCGCAACCCCGTCGTCGTTGTCGCATGTTCCCAAACCACCCGAAAGTTGCCCGATCAACAACCTATCCGGGTTCCACAGTCCACTGCCACTGGAGCCAACCTCCACGATGCCGTCGCTCCAGAACTCGATGGCCCAAACCTCGCGCAGGTCCGCACCTACCACCTGCTGGGTGGCTTCTACTTCATCGAAACTGCGTGAGATCTTCTTGATATCGCCACTGGGGTGATGGATGCCTACGACCTCTTCAGCGGGTACACCGGTAGCGTCCCAACCGCTGTAGTACACGTTGTATGCCTCCGGTGGTGGTTGGAACAACCGCAGCAAAGTGAAGTCCGTTAGCACCTCGGTGGCGAGCATCTCGGCACCGGATATGCTCATGTTCTGTGGTGCATTCTCTGTGGGGTCGCAAGTAGGACTATCCCAGTTCCAAATGAAGGTCCAGCCACTCACAGGTGTCACCAAACAGTGATTGGCAGTGAGGAAGTACGGGGTGCCGTCGCCCAGACAATTGTTCAGTAAGGTGCCCGAGCAGTAACCAGCACCCGTGTTCACCAAGGCTACGGATCGTATCTGATCACGCCAAGCATCGCCTTCCGGGCAGATCACGTTGACGTTGCAGTCCATCGATTCCCCGAAATCGCGGTCCGTAGCATGGTTTCCCCGGTACGCAGCATATACGGTGCTCACGTGCAGGTCTACCAGTTCAAGGGTTCCGGCAGGCTCCACATACTCGATGGTCAGGTGTTCCCCTGCAAGCTGGTCGATCCCCAATACCGTGGCCCCGTTCGTTGGTCGCAGGTAAGCGCCGCGTTGTTCGCCATGTTCGTTGGTGATGTACACACGAGCACCTTCGGGAAGTACGAACCGATCGAAAAGAAACCCCATGCTCTTGGCCTCCCTGCACTCTACCGCCAACCGCCATACCCGTTCCCCCGAGGACAGTTCTGACCAAGCGCCAACTTCAAGGCCGAGGTCCACCGTGTATGTTTCCGCGAATCGATATGGTGCAGCTATCCCACTGGCGATCCGCTCAGTATCTTCCTGCTCAAGCACCGCCACCTCCAAGGGCTGTAGTGTATGCAAAGGAGGCGCTTCAAGTTGGAGTGCGGAACCAGATAGTCCGGGAGCCACACCACCGTGTTGCACTTGTGCGTTTATGGCCGTGGAAATGATCAGTAAGAGACCAAATATGGCTGAACGTTGCATGGAGGCGCGGATCGGACGGGGAAGATAAGCACTGCCATGGATCAGCAGTAGCGGTGTGCCTGTCATCATTCAATGCGGTGGAGCCTTGCTGAATGCAAAAGCCCCCGCTTGGGCGAGGGCTTTTACATAATGGCGATCACTATCAGTTATCGTCGTTCCCGATGTTGAAGCCTAGGGTGACCCCGTAGCTCATATACTTCGAGTTGATGTTGCTCAACGTAGGGTTATCCTTGAAGGCTCGGCTGAGACCGAAGCTGGCCGTAGGGGCAAGGGTGATCAAGCCCATATCGAACCCAACGCCGGCATCGATGTTCCAGGTACCCGTATTGAAGTCGCCCTTGTTCCAACTGATCTTATCGTTGCGCAGGTCGGTGCTCATGGCCACGTCGTAGCTAGGACCGAGCATCACCCGCACGTCGAATTGATAGGTGTCCAGCACACGGTAACCCAGCATGGTCCGCAGCTTCAACGTCGTGCGTACTAGGTCATCTTCGTATTCTATGGAACCCGTGCTTCCATCAGGGTTGGTCACCGTGGTGGTCACAGCCGTTACGCTGCGCCCCAGGAAGGCGCCAGGTTGAAAGAAAAGCTTGTCGCCAAAGCGGGCATCTAGACCTACTTGCCAGCCGAGCTCGGCTTTGTAATTGACTCCGTCCGGAGCTTGGGTCAGACTTTGGAAGGTAAGGCCCGCTTGTGGGTTGATCTGTACCTGGGCCATAGTGGCCGTGCTGCTCACCAAAGCGAGCGCGATTAGTGTCTTTTTCATGGTTGGAAGACTTGGTGGTGTATTCTCCAAAGCCGTGCCAAGATCGCTCATTTCGTCCGAGCGCCTTGTTATTCAAGCAGGAACGCGCGCGACGAACGATCTTCGCACCATGCGCGTGGCTGTGATCGGAGGTGGTGCCGCTGGCTTTTTCGCTGCCATCAGTGCGGCACACCACCACCCCGATGCGGAGGTGATCCTCTTCGAGAAGAGCGACAAACTGCTCAGCAAGGTGCGTGTGAGCGGCGGAGGCCGTTGCAACGTTACCCATAACGAACGCGACCCGAAACGCCTATCAAAGAACTACCCGCGCGGTGGTGCATTCCTCCGCAAGGCGTTCAACCTGTGGTGTGTGCAGGATACCATCGCGTGGTTCAACGAACACGGGGTGGAGCTCAAGACCGAGGCCGATGGCCGCATGTTCCCTATTACCGACGATTCGGAGACCATTGCGCAGGCCCTGCTTTCTGCTGCAAATGCCTGTGGAGTGCGCATCGCTCTTCGCTCCCAGGTAACCCAGGCCGAACGGAACAACAATGGATTCGATCTAGCGGTGAACGGCCAGCGGATCCAGGTGGATAAATTGATCATCACCATAGGCGGCCATCAGAAGACAGAGGCGTACACCTGGTTAGCGTCTTTGGGCCATCGTATCGTGCCTCCTGTGCCATCGCTCTTCACCTTCAATATCCCCGGTGACCCGATCCGAGAGTTGATGGGGGTGGCCTTACCGGCGAGGGTACGCGTGGCAGGCGATGATCTGGAAAGTTCCGGTCCGGTGCTTATTACGCATTGGGGGCTAAGCGGCCCCGGTGTGCTGCGGCTTAGTGCATGGGGTGCCCGCGCACTGCATGCCCGTGGCCATAGGTTCACCGCTCAGGTGAATTGGCTGCAGGGCAGGAGTGAAGATGAACTACGCGCTGTTTTCGCAACAGAAGCCGTGCAGCTGGATCGCAAACAAGCGATCAACGCCGATCCCTTCCACCTTCCCAAACGGTTCTGGGAATATCAGCTCCGAATGGCGGGCATTGATCCCACCAAGCCTTGGGGTACCATTCCCAAGAAGGAGAAGAACCGGTTGATCGATCTGCTCACCAACGATCGGTTCGACGTGGCTGGAAAGACCACCTTCAAAGAGGAGTTCGTTACCGCCGGTGGGGTTGAGCTATCCGAAGTTGACCCGCTCACCATGCAAAGCGCGCTGGTAACTGGCCTCTATTTCGCCGGTGAGGTGCTGGACGTGGATGGTATCACCGGTGGCTTCAATTTCCAAGCAGCATGGACCACTGGACACATAGCCGGCAGGCTGAAGTGATCCTATTCAACGGATGATGCGGCTTACCTGCCGACGCTCGTCTTCCAACACCACGAAATAGATCCCTGGCGCATGGCCCAGTTCCAAGGTGCCCGTGGACCCGGAGAGGCTTGTTCGATGCACAAGTGCGCCGGTGACATCATGCACCTGCACGCTGGCCGGTGCCGTGTTGGTACCCCTATCGATGCGTACCACATCGCCATCCCACCAGATCCGTGCGATTGCCTGCTCTGTGTTCTCCACCGAGGCAGTTGGCCCCCAGATCCGCTGCACCCATTCCGGGTGGTCGATGTAAGGGTTCCTGTTGTGCTGTAGGTTGGTGAAGATCACATTGTTCCTGGCGATCTCTTTGGCGCTCACCGGATCCGCCAAGTGCCAGTCCATCAAGAGGTTCTCCACCCACGGAAGGAATTCGCCCCCGCTCAGGATCGGCGCGCTGCCCCAAGACACCGCCTCATCCTTGTACCGCGTAAGCATGTAGAAATAGCTCCGAGCAAGATCTCCTTTGTACGCGTTGATCGGTTCGAATACCAAACCACTGCAGCCGGGGTAGTTACACTGCCCAAGGCGTCCACCGTTCTGCGCTTGGAAGGTGATTCCACCGCCCACGGTACCATATGGCCAGTTGGCGCGTTTTTGGTTCACCCAGGCATCGGTAGGGTACATGTGGAAGACATCCGTATCCGGACCAGGTACACCTCCGAACCAGCTCTGCGGGAAAGAATGCTCACGGTTAAAGCAATCACCCTCAGCTGCATAGTTGCCACATTGGTCCACACCGAATTCATACTCGTAAGGTGGCGCGCCATCTGGAACATCTGAATAGATATCCCAAACGCGGTTATTTGCCTTGCGGTCCGCCGCGCCATAGGCCGCCCAAAGTTGGCTGTTCGCCAACACGGTGTGCCCGTCTATGATATCATGCAGGGCTTGGCGCAAGGGCGCGCCTGTAAGGCCTTGGGCACTATCATAATAACCCGGTGGGGGCTGTGCGATGGTAAGGATTGGTATGCCGTACAGCGCGAATAGATGGAGCGAACGCATGGGCTAAAGGTATCGATACGGGAAGCGGGGAGGAATGCAAGAAATGGAAAAGGGGGCTGCTCGCCCCCTTTTCAAGTATCGGTAGGATCCCTTACTTCACTTTGTTCACGATGGCCGTGAAAGCGGCCGCATCGGTGTAGGCGATCTCAGCCAGGGCCTTACGGTCCAGTTCGATGTTGCCTTTCTTCAGCTGGCTCATCAATACGCTGTAGCTGATACCGTTCAGGCGCGCGGCAGCGTTGATACGCTGGATCCACAGTCCGCGGAATTCGCGCTTCTTCAGCTTGCGGCCCACATAGGCGTGCTGAAGGCCTTTCTCCACCGTGTTCTTGGCAACGGTGTACACGTTCTTTCGGCGACCGAAGTTGCCTTTCGCCATATCCAGTACCTTTTTACGCTTGGCACGGCTGGCTACTTTGTTCTTACTGCGTGGCATGTTCCACTCTGGTTTTTGGGCGTGAGCGCTTCCCGCAAGGGAGGACTTTGGTGCTACACGTCCTGGTTAACGCTACCTATATCCCGGTGCGGTTGGGGGGCTTATCCTTGCAGGAGGTCGAGGATCGCGCGCTTGTCGCTGGGGTGTACCAGGGACTTTTTGGTGAGGGCGCGCTTCCGCTTGGTCTCCTTCTTGGTGAGGATGTGGTTCTTGAACGCGTTCTTGCGTTTGATCTCGCCGGAACCGGTCAGCTTGAACCGCTTCTTCGCTCCGGACTTGGTCTTCATCTTTGGCATGGCCTCTCGGGGTTGTTGGGGCGATACATGCATCGCCCTTGTCTATTTCTTTTTCTTCGGGATCAGGAACATGATCATGCGCTTGCCTTCCAGCTTGGGCATGCTTTCCACCACTCCGATGTCCTCCAGGTCTTGAGCGAACTTCAGCAGAAGGATCTCACCACGCTCCTTGAAAACGATGCTCCGTCCACGGAAGAACACGAAGGCTTTCACCTTGTGGCCTTCTTCCAGGAAGTTGCGTGCATGTTTCAGCTTGAAGTTGACGTCGTGCTCGTCCGTATTAGGGCCGAACCGGATCTCCTTCATCTCCACTGTCGCCGCTTTCGCTTTGATCTCCTTCTGCTTCTTCTTCAGGTCGTACAAGAACTTCTTGTACTCGATGATCCGGCACACCACAGGCACCGCCGTAGGGCTTATCTCCACTAGGTCCAATCCCAGATCCTCGGCCATACGCAAGGCTTGGCTGAAAGGGTATACGCCCTGCTCGATGTTGTCACCGACCAGGCGTACCTCGTTCACACCGTAGATCTTGTTGTTGATCCGGTGCGGATCCTCTTTGATCACACGACCACGGAACGGACGACGCCCGCCGCCTCCACCAGGAGGACGCGGACCACTAGGACGAAATGGAGGGCCTGCCACTTAAGGGGTATTGGTTCCTACTTTCAGGGACACACGTCCCGTCAATGAAGGCGCGAATATCGGGAGTTTTCCGTTCGGTCCGACAAGTGCCCGTATTTACTGGCCTTCAGGCCGTTCCAAGTTGCACCGCGATCCGATCCTGTACCAAGGCTGCGAAGGCCGCAGGGCTCTGTACGCCCAGATCACCTTGGCCATGCTCGCGCACCGATAGGGTGCCCTCTGCAGCTTCTTTCTCGCCCACCACGAGCATGAACGGCACTTTAGTGAGCTCTGCGTCGCGGATCTTGCGGCCCACTTTCTCGTTCCGCTCATCAACCGTGGTGCGGATGCCGAGGTCGGCAAGTTGGTGCTGCAGGTTCTGGCACACGTCCAGGTATTTGTCGCTTACGGGCAGTAGAATGGCCTGTTCTGGGCTCAGCCACAGGGGGAAACGCCCACCCGTATGCTCGATGATCACCGCGATGAAGCGCTCCAAACTGCCGAAAGGTGCCCGGTGGATCATTACCGGACGGTGTTTCTGGTTGTCGCTACCCACGTACTCCAACTCGAAACGTTCGGGTAGGTTGTAATCCACCTGTATCGTACCCAACTGCCAACGGCGGCCCAAGGCATCCTTCACCATGAAGTCCAGCTTGGGGCCGTAGAACGCGGCCTCGCCATACTCCACCACGGTTTTCATGCCACATTCCGCAGCGGCATCGATGATGGCCTGTTCAGCCTTTTCCCAGTTCTCTTCGCTGCCGATGTACTTGCTGCGGTCCACTTTGTCGCGCAGGCTGATCTGGGCCTCGAAGTTCTCGAAGTTGAGGGCGCGCAGCACGAGCAGTACCAGGTCGATCACCTTCAGGAATTCCTCCTTCACCTGATCGGGGCGGCAGAAGAGGTGGGCATCATCTTGCGTGAAGCCACGAACGCGTGCCAGACCATGCAGTTCGCCGCTTTGCTCGTACCGGTATACAGTGCCGAACTCCGCCAAGCGCAAGGGGAGGTCCTTATAGCTGCGTGGCCGGCTGGCGAAGATCTCGCAGTGGTGCGGGCAGTTCATGGGCTTTAGCATGAACTGTTCGCCCTCTTGTGGGGTGCTGATTGGCTGGAAGCTATCCTTACCGTATTTCTCCCAGTGGCCGCTGGTGATGTACAGCTGTTTGCTTCCGATATGCGGTGTGGCCACCTGCACGTAGCCAGCCTTTTCTTGGGCTGTCTTCATGAAGTTGATCAGGCGCTCTCGCAGGGCGGCACCCTTGGGTAGCCACAACGGTAGGCCTGCACCCACTTTTTCACTGAAGGTGAACAGGTCCAATTCCTTGCCCAGCTTGCGGTGGTCGCGCTTCTTGGCTTCCTCCAGCATCACCAGATACTCGTCCAGTTCCTTCTGTTTGGGGAAGGTGATGCCGTAGAGGCGGGTGAGCTGCTTACGCTTTTCATCACCACGCCAGTAGGCACCGGCCACGTTCAGGATCTTGAACGCCTTTATGAACGAGGTGTCCGGGATGTGCGGTCCGCGGCAGAGATCGGTGAAGTTGCCTTGGTTGTAGAAGGTGATCTCCCCGTCGTTCAACCCTTCGATCAGTTCCAGCTTGTACTCATCTCCCTTTTCGGTGAAATACTTGATGGCGTCGGCCTTGCTTACCTCGGTGCGGTTGAAGACCTCCTTCTTGGCTGCGATCTCCTTGAATTTGGCTTCGATGGCCGCAAAATCGTGTTCGCCCACGCTTCGGTCGCCGAAGTCGATGTCGTAGTAGAAGCCATTCTCAATGGCCGGTCCGATGCCGAATTTGGCGCCGGGGTAGAGCGCTTCCACCGCTTCGGCCATAACGTGCGCACTGCTGTGCCACATGGTCGCCTTGCCGTCGGTGTCGTTCCACGTCAAAAGGGCCAAGGTGCAGTCGCTGGGTAGGGGGCGGTTGGCGTCGCGTACTTCGCCGTTCACTTTTGCTGAGAGCACGTTGCGGGCCAGGCC
>JAEYWT010000020.1 GCA_023428865.1 Bacteroidota bacterium
ACTCACATCATCCAAGGCCTTGATGCCCGTATCGGGGTACACGAAGGAGACGTGCTTGAAGGTGATGGCACCGCTCACTTTCGCCAATTGGTCGCCTTCATGACGTATGGCGGGTGCGGTGTCCAGGAACTCATTGATCCGCACCATACTGGCCGATGCCTGCTGGATCAAGGAGGTTACCCAGCCCACCGAGGCAAAAGGCCAGGTGAGCATGTTCACGTAGATCACGAACTCGGCGATCGTGCCCACCGTCACCGTAGGGTCCCCGTCGATCAACTTCTTGCCACCAACGAAGATGGTGATCACCGTGCTGAGGCCGATCAACAGCATGATGGCGGGCATGAAGAGCGCATCCACCCGGGCTTGGGCCATGCTGCGTGTGCGGTAGTCGCTGGCTGCTTCGGCGAAGCGTTCCACGGCCATGGGTTCTTTGGCATAGGAGCGCAGCACGCGTATACCACTGAAGCTCTCTTGGGCCAAGGTGCTCAAGCGGCTTTGTTGCACTTGCACATCGGTGCTGCGGCGGTTGATGACATCACTGACCCGGTAAATGATGATGCTCATGATCGGCAATGGAGCCAAGGTGCACAAGGTCAACTCCACATTCACCCGAAGCATGAAAACGATGCAGAGGATGAAGAGCACCACCAGACCAATGGTGTACATGATCGCCGGTCCCAGATACATCCGCACTTTGCCCACATCCTCACTGATCCGGTTCATCAGATCGCCGGTGCTGTTGCGCTTGTAGAAAGCGCGATCAAGCCGTTGGTAATGATCGTAAACGGTGTTCTTGAGGTCATACTCGATCAGCCGACTTACAACGATGATGGTCTGGCGCATCAGGAACATGAAGAAACCCTTCAGCAGCGCGAATACTAGGAAGAGGATGGCAAGCAGGCCAGCGCACCAGGCCACGGTGGCTTTCATGCGATCACCATCGCCCAGGTCGTTGAGGCGTGTTTGCAGATCGAGCCCGGTCCATCCCACCCAGGCCTGTAACGTGGAAGGCACGGCCAGGTGGCGTTCTTCCGGCGGAAGCTCGAGTTGTGCGATACCACGCCCGATCAGGTCGATGGCTTCGCGTACCACCTGCGGGGAGTACACCGCGAAGAGGTTGCTGAGCACGATGAAGACCGTTCCCAGCAACAAATGCCACCGGTACTTGGCCAAGTAGGGATTAAGCTTGAGGAGCGGTCGCATGCCGTGGGGCCGGAACGTGCTATTTTTGCGCCGCTCTCCGGAAAGGTGTCCATGCGAACAGCGGTCACAAAGGTAGACCGGGAGTGATCGGTAGCTGGCAAATAAGCGCCGAAAGCAGAGAAGGGTCGAACTTTGAAATGAACGAAGCCATGGTCAACACCAGCACCAAAGCCGCCACCACCGATCTGGTGTTGAGCCGCATGGAGAACAACGATCACGAAGAGGTGCTCTTCTGTTACGATCGTCCAACCGGGCTAAAAGCCATCATCGCCATCCACGACACCACCTTGGGGCCTGCACTGGGTGGCACCCGCATGTGGCCGTATGCGTCGGAGAACGAAGCCTTGAACGATGTGCTGCGGTTGAGCCGTGGCATGACCTACAAGAGCTCGCTGGCGGGCCTCGACCTTGGCGGTGGTAAAGCCGTGATCATCGGCGACGCGCGCACCCAGAAGACCGAAGCCATGTTCCGCCGCTTTGGCCAGTTCGTAGATAGCCTGAACGGACGCTACATAACCGCCGAAGATGTAGGGATGAGCACCACCGAAATGGTGAACATCCTAAAGGCGACCAAGAACGTGGCCGGCCTGCCCGAAGAAATGGGCGGTAGCGGCGACCCCAGTCCAGTAACTGCCTACGGAGTCTATTGCGGTATGAAGGCTGCTGCAAAGACCGCCTACGGATCGGATGACCTCAGCGGCCGTAAAGTGGCCATCCAAGGTGCCGGCAACGTTGGCAAGGGCCTGGTCGCTCTCCTTGTGAAGGATGGGGCACAGGTCTACTTGACCGATATCCACGACGATAAGCTGGCGGCCATCAAAGCCGAGTTCCCAACCATCACCGTGGTGAAGCCGGACGAGATCTACAATGTGGACATGGACATCTATTCACCTTGTGCATTAGGAGCCACGGTGAACGATGAAACACTGAAACGTCTCAAGTGCAGCGTGATCGCTGGTGCCGCCAACAACCAGCTTGCCGATGAGGTGGTGCATGGCAAGGCGGTCATGGAAAAGGGCATCCTCTATGCACCGGACTTCCTCATCAACGCTGGAGGTATCATCAACTGTGCCTGGGAGCGCAAGGGCTACAACCGTAAAGCCGCACTACGCCAGACCGAAGGCATCTACGATACCGCCCTCCGCATCTTCAAGGCCAGCGCCGAACTGAACATACCCACCTATCTGGCCGCCAATCAGGCTGCAGAGCACCGCATCAGCAGTATGCGGAGCGCTGGCATGCGTTTCTGAACCGGTTCCCAACCACCAAGCCGGTACCATCCCTGCATGCTCAACCGCCGTTACCTCCGCATCAAGACGTTCCAGTCGCTTTACGCCTATTGGCAGAGCGATAACACCAGCGCCGCCCGAATAGAGAAGGACCTCTTCACCGGCATCGAGCGAACCTACGATCTGTACCTTTCCTTGTTACTGATATTCGGCGAACTGCGCCACGTGGCCGAGTTGGTATTCGAAGAGCGCAAGAAGAAGCGCCTTCCCACGCCGGAAGACCTCAACCCGAACCGCAAGTTCGTGGACAATCCGGTGGTGCTTGCCATCGTACAGAGCGAGCGTTTGCGGTTGGAGTGTGAGAAACGCAAGATCAGCTGGGTGGGGCATCACGAGCTGTTCACCGCATTGTATCGCGAGGTACAGAACAACGAAGAGGTCAAGGCTTATATGAACGCCACTGAAGCCTCCACCTTCAAACGCGATCAAGCCTTCGTGGTCAGCTTGTTCAGCGACCTTATCGCGAACAGCGAAGCCGTGCAGGAGGTTTACGAGAACCGCAGCATCGCGTGGATGGAAGACCTGGACCTGGCCGCCAGCCTGGTGAAACGCACTTTGGAGCAGATGCGCGCGACCGATGCGCCAGATGCCTTCATGAACGAGGTGAGCCGCGAGCCGCAGGAAGACCATGACTTTGCTTCCATGCTCTTCCGGAAGACCATCCAATACGCCGAAGAACATGAGAAAGCCATTTCGGCGAAGTCCAGCAACTGGGAAAGCGATCGGATCGCCCTCAGCGACATGATACTGATGCAAATGGCACTGACCGAGGTGCGCGTCTTCGACCAGATCCCGGTGAAGGTGACCATGAACGAGTACATCGAGATCGCCAAAGCGTACAGCACACCGAAGAGCAAGAACTTCATCAACGGCGTGTTGGACAAACTCTTCATTGAAATGCGCAGCGATGGCCGGATCCGCAAGGTGGGCCGTGGGCTGCTCGAAAGTTGAACCGATGGATCGCAACACTCACCAACAGAGGAGGTTCGGCTCAAGGATCGAAGGGATCCTCTTCTTGACTTGCTTGGTCGTTGCCTTCACCAGCTGCCGGCTTACCGACCATCGGGAGGGCGATAACGACGAAGTCGGGGCCGATGCGGTGCAATTCCCCTCGTCGGGGTACCGCGATGTGGATACCGATGCCTTGCCACGGATAGAATTCGCTTACACCCACGTGGACTTCGGAAAGGTGGTACAGGGCAACAAGGTGGACAGCATCTACCAGTTCAAGAACACCGGTGGCTCTCCGTTGGTGATCACCGACGTGCGTGGATCCTGTGGTTGCACCGTTGGCAAGGACTGGCCAAAACAACCTGTTCCACCCGGAAGCTCGGCCACCATTTCCGTCAGTTTCGATAGCGAAGGCCGCAGCGGCCGGCAAGACAAGACCGTTACCGTAGTGGCCAACACGGTACCGCCGAGTTCGGTACCTCT
>JAEYWT010000206.1 GCA_023428865.1 Bacteroidota bacterium
CTCGCCTCAGCGCTCAGCAGTCGATCGCGGTTCCTAGCGTGGAAATGCCAATACAGCGCATTGAAGGGACATGCGCGGACCGGTGCGATCGTTCACATCGTAGTAGCAGGTGCCACAGTGGTGACCAATCTTGTTGATGTAGCTCCCGCTGCTTACATAAGGCTTGGTTCCTACGATACCACCGTCAGCGAATTGGCTCATGCCCCGTGTATTGGTGATCTCCACCCACTCAATGGCATCGATGTAGATACCCAGGTACCAACGGTCCACATCATCCGGATGCACACCGGCGAGCAGCGCGAAATTCCCGGTCACCATCAATCGTTGGATGTGGTGTGCGTAGGCGTTGGTGAGGCTACCCTGGATCGCATGCCGCAAGCATGCCATTCGTGTGCGCCCTGTCCAATACCACGCCGGTAGCGCGGCTTCGTGGCCAAAGAAATTCCGTTCAGCGAAAGCCGGCATCTGCGCCCAGTAGACACCACGCATGTATTCGCGCCAACCGATGATCTGGCGCACGAATCCCTCTACTTGCGCCAGCGTGATGCGCTCCGGATCATTTCGCCATGCCTGCACCGCTGCTTCACAGATCTCCAGTGGGTGCAGCATCTTGACATTCATACTGAAGCTGATGCGCGCATGATAAAGCGACCAACTCTGCGTGGACAAGGCATCTTGGTAGGTGCCGAAGCGATGCAACAGATGCGTACAGAAATATGACAGTAACGCCAGGCTCTCTTTGCGGTCCAAAGGCCACGGAAAATGGGCCGCATCAACCGACCCGATGGTCTTCACCCCTGCCATTTCAACCATTACCTTCAAGGCGGTGAGATCATGATCGAAGAGCAAAGGCGGCGGTGGCACATGGTCTTTGGGAGGGCGCTGGCGGTTCTCGTGATCAAAATTCCACTTACCACCTTCCGGTCCGCCACCACGCATGAGCAGTCCTGTACGCTCGCGCATGCTGCGATAGAAGCGCTCCATGAGGTACTGCTTGTTTCCTTTGAAGAAGTCAGCCAGCTCCTTCCGGTTTGTGAGGAAGTGCTCTGTATCCGCAACCTCCACGACACAGGTAGTGCGCTTTGTGAATGCGATCAACTGCTGATCCAAACGCCATTCGTCGGGAAGCTGGTAGGCGAATGTCGCTGCTTGGGTGAGTTCGATGATCCAAGCAAGATTCAACGCGATATCCTGTTGGTTCCGCGCATCATCCAAGGTGAGGTAAAGTACCCGGTGACCGGTCGCCTGCAATTGTTCAGCGAAACGTCGCATGGCACCGAAGAATCCCAAGACCTTCTGCACATGGTGCCAGGAATAGTCGGTCTCCTGCCGCACTTCCATCATCACATGCAGGACATCGGCATCGTGCTGCGCGAACCAGCTGTGCGCGCTGTTGAGCTGATCACCAAGGATCAACCGTACCGTACCTGCTAGGCGTGGTTCCTGCTGCTCCTGCATCGATCGCTGCAATACTTCACCTCGTTCCAAACGCGCTCCCATTTCTTGCGCCACTGGAACGGACGACCACAATGCTGGCACACCTTCTCGGGTCGTATGGATGGAGGGCGATGGCGCGCCATGTTTCACACCAGGATGATACCCTCCGTTGGATCGCCTAGTGAGATGGCTTCATGCCGCTGGTGCCGATGACCGATCACCCAACACAACCAAGCGTCGGCTTCATGCCGGTCGCCTGGGTCCGGTGGTGGCATGGTGATCATGCCGGCCATGATCCGCAGTTTATGCTTCGGTATGGCTTTGCGTGGTTCTATACCCAGCGCCTCCCATGCATGGCGCACCAACGCCGCCGGGTAAGCTTCATGCACCGCAATACCTTGCGTTCGCCAGACCGACGCGATCCGCATGGCACGTGCGGTCAAGCCTCCGAGGAACATGGGGCTCATGCCACGGGCCTGATGGTCCGCTACTCGGAAGAAATGATCCGCACCACGACCTACGTATACACCGGGCAAGCTCAAGGGTGCATCTATGTAGATGGCACTTGGCCCAAGGTCGGCTACCGTTCGTTCCAACCACGCATCGCTATCGCTGCCCTTTGCACAGCGCAGGAACCGAAAGATGTTCTTTTCCTTATAGCATACGGCCGTGGTCCCTGCATTCCGCGCACCGAGGTCGATCCCGATATGTCCTTCCTCCACCATGTCAGATCGCGCTCATGCCTCCATCCACTCCGATCACTTGACCAGTCATCCAGCTCGCCTCATCACTTAATAAGAAAGCTGCCATGGCGGCAATATCACCCACTTCACCTATCCGCTTCATCGGATGCCGATCTGCACTGCTCTTCTCTCGCTCAGGTGTTGCGATCAACTTTTCGGCCAAGTCTGTTCGCGTAAGGCTTGGTGCGATACAGTTCACCCGTACCGTTGGCGCGAGTTCGGCAGCCAATGCACGTGTGAGACCTTCTACAGCACCTTTCGCCATGGCCACGCTACTGTGGAAAGGCATACCTCGCTGCACGGCGACTGTACTGAACAGTACGACGCTGCTCGTAGGCACCTTCTTCAAACGTTCTACACAGCCTTGCACCGCCGCGAAGGCACCGAGCGCATTGAGTTCGTACGAAGCACGCAGTTCATCCAGACGCGTACTACGCAGCGGCTTCAGATCGATACTGCCAGGGCAATACACTAGGCCGGCCAATGCTGGCGGTAACCGTTCAACGGGAAATGGCCCATCGACCGCATCCCACGTGATATGTTCCGCGGTTCCAGCGGCCGGTTGGGTGCGCCCCATGGTGATAACGGTGCGCCCCGCTGCCAACAGCTTTTGCGCCAGTGCTTGACCTATACCACGCGAAGCACCGATGATCAGGATGGGTTCCATGCCGAGCGAACACCGGAACGGAGCATTTGTTCGTTGCTCCAGAATGTTCCAGGATCACCATCTTCGCGGCGCTACGAAAGAATCAGCGTTTAGTCAACGAAGATGACCGACCAAGAACTCGCCCGCAGCCTGCGCTCCTTGCGCCGCACGGTACTGATGCTACAGACCGAACTGCGCCACGGCCATGTGGATGAAGAACTCATATCGGACATCGATCAGCAGATGGAACATGGCATCGGCACCGATCCACGTACCGAAGAGCTAAGGCCCGCTGTTGATGCCTTGCGCGAGAACACTCTTACTCCACGCACAGAACTCCTGAGCGATACCATCAGAGCCTGCGAGAAGTTGAATGATGCGATCGAAGCGGTGATCGCTCGGATGAGCTGAAGCGATCAGGAGCGCTGCATGGGTGTGAGCCGAGACCACACCAGGCTGTCGAGGAACTTCCCGTTCCGGAAATAGTTCTCCCGGAAATGGGCTTCCAGGGTGAAACCTTGTGTCTTCAGCAGTTTATTGGATGCCTGGTTCTCCGGATCGGTGACCGCTTCGATGCTGTGGAAACCAAGCACACGGAAACCATGGTCCACGGCTGCATCCACCGCTTCACCAGCATAGCCTTGCCCCCAATGATCGGGATGTAACAAGTATCCGATCTCGCCACGATGATGCTCCAGTTGTAACCGATAGTACCCTACCGTGCCGATCAAGGTTCCATTCTCCTTCAGTGTGATGCCCCAGGTGATACCGGCGTTCTCTGCTCTGCTCTGCGCAATGGTCGCGATCAACCGTTCGCTTTCTTCCACCGCTTGTTCCAGATCACGCGGAATGTGGCGCATAACGCGCTCGTCAGAACGCATTTGGTGCAAGGCCAATGCATCCTCCTTCACCAGTTCGCGCAATACGAGCCGCTTGGTGCGAAGGATCGGAAAAACGGCGAGATCGATCGTGAGCATGATCAATCCAACCACGTGAAGTCCTGGGAGTGTGCGACACGTTGGATGGCATCGACCACGGGCTGTGGCGGTGCAGCCACTTTGCGGTTGCGCGCATCGAACCACGCTCCATCAACGCGCAGGATGGCACACACTTCTTCACCACGCATGAAACGCTGCTCGAATCCGAACTTCCGAAAGTCGCGGCTCAGGTGTGCGATGCTCGTTTCAACCTCGATCGCATCCTCTATACGGATCTCGCGCAGGAATCGACATTCTTCCCGGAACAGGATCGGCGCGAATCCTCCCTTCTGCATGTCGCGCATCTGTATGCCCATGGCCGCCAACAGCTCGGTGCGTTGTGCTGCGCCTAGGTCGTAGTAGACACTATGCCGCAGGTGGAAATTGGCATCGATGTCAGCCCAACGCAGGTTGACCGGTCGGCGGAAATTGATCTCGGA
>JAEYWT010000216.1 GCA_023428865.1 Bacteroidota bacterium
ACCCTCCTGGTTGGTGACCGTTACCGTGTAAGTGCCAGAACCTACCGTGATGGTGGGGGTGGTAAGTCCGTTGGACCATGCATAACTAGCGAATGGTTCCCCGGTGGTCAGAGTAGCAGGCACACCGCCACAGCTGAAGCCAGGGCCGGAGATCACCGGGTTGGGGCTTGGCACGCCAGTGACCACGAATGGGTTCGACTCCAAGCTGCAGTCGCCAGAGAACACCGTTACGGTATACGTGCCAGGACTGGCGCTTATGCTCTGTCCGGTGAAGGAGTTGCTCCATGTGTAGCCTGTGAAACCAGGAGGAGCGCTAAGCACGGAGACCGCATCCTCGCAGATCTCGTTGTCTCCGATTATATTGAGCGGACTAGGAATGCCTGGGTTCACCAGGATGGTGATCGTAGTATCGTAAGTGCAACCGAAGTTGTCGGTGACCGAGAACACGTAGTCGAAGTTGCCCACACCAACAGGTGTGGCCACGCCCGTAAGTAGATTGCCTGGGGTTTGTACGAACCCATTACCGACCCAGCCTGCGGAATCCGGTGAATTCACACCTAATACCGGGGTGAACTGCGTTAGGCTTGGGAAAAGCGTTGGGTTGAAGTTCAATCCCCAATCGCACAGGAAGCCATTGTCCGCCAAGAGCATGTCACGGATCGAGAAGGTCCAAGTGCCGTTCAGGTCACATCCGGTGAGGTTGCTCCATGGCTCAACGGTGCTATACGTGCCAGGGATCAGGGCATTGTTCGAAGGATTCCCTCCTTGCATCACGTTCGGAGAAGTGCCGAATGCTGCAGATTCTGACCATGTTGCCAAGGTGGCTGTTGGGCTCCAGCAATAGTCCCAACATTCTCCGATCACCGGATCGCTGCCTGTGTCAGTATCGTTCGCACCGCCGATATAGGTGCCACCACCACCCTGCTGATGCATGGTCATGGTTTGGCCGCTGGGGCAGGTGATCGAGATGATCAAGTCACCCATGTAGCTGTGCTCCATGCTCACGCAAATGCTCTGCAGATCACTAGCGTTCAATAACGTAGCACCAGGGGCGAAGGTGGTATAGGTAAGCTGCGAGGTGTAGGTGACGCCCGAGCCGTCCGGTAGGATGACGCCTCCGCCCAAGTTCGCTTCGGGCAGGGCGGACCAGGTAACTGCCTGTGGGACCGCCGTAACACTCACTTGCTCACCTTCACAGATCGTGAGCGGGGTGATGACCGATCCGCCGAAAAGCGGGGTGGTGCTCACAAAGACCTGCAGATCCACGAGGTTCTCGTTCGTACAACTGTTGTTGTCGGTCACATAGAGCTGCACGATGTATTCGCCGGGCTCGTCGAAGGCATGCGAGACCACTGGCCCCGAGGTGTCTTCGGTGCCATCGGCAAAGTCCCAACGGTATTCAATGATCTCGAAAGGCGCAACGGCCGTTGAAGCGCTGCCGTTGAACGTGATGGCTTCCCCTTGGCACACCAACAACGGGTTCGGGCCACCGAAGGTGGCTGCTGCTGTAGGTGCCGCGCAGGGGATGAAACAACTGAGGTTCGCAGAGAAGGTACCGGAGCCGCTGCCACTGATGAAACGGAGGAACAGACATCCTTGGCCATTGGCGATCACGTTATCGTAGCTGGATTGGATCGTAATACCCCCGGTGCCACTGTTCAATGCTCCAAAGGAGTACGCCGTAGCATCGAATCCATCGAACACCTCGATGCTGGCCCCTGCGCCGAGCGTGAAGTTGACCCAATCCAACCGGATGGCTGCCCCTGGGGTTTCGGCGCATAGCACTAATTCCCACGTTTCACCGGGTCCATAGCCAGTGCCCGCCTCACCGCCGGAATCATAAAGCGTTCCGGAGCAGGCTGAGGCGAAACCATCGATGATGGTGATCTGTGCGGTGCTCTGCTGGATACCAAAGCAAAGGATCGTTGCGGCGGTCAAATTCCGCAAACGAAGGGTGGTTTTGGTTGAAATGCCGGTCATGGGCGTGTTCCTGTTCTGGAAGTGAGCAAACATACGTTTCTAGGTGGATGGGCAATGTCCTAGTTGATCGGATTCCGGTTAAGCCAAACCACTTTGCCTTCGGTGGTCGTACGCCCATCGTGGGTGTGCGCTTCAACCGCAACCATGTACATGCCGTCCTCACAGCCTGTTCCTGTCCAAGGTTCGCCACCATTGCTGGAGAATACCAAGGCGTTGCTCTTCATGGAGTAAACCCGCATGAGCACGGCTGCGTAGCCATCTCCATCCACCGTGTAAGTATCATTCACGCCATCGCCGTTCGGAGTGAATGTGTTGGGCATGAACAGTTTGGGAAGAACCGGAAGCAACTTGACCTCTTCAACGGGAGGCGTGTCCGTTTGACTGCTGGGTTGTTGGGTCGGAGTTTCGGTGGTTTTAGAGGTCTTGAGACCGGGCTCTGGTTTGGCCGTTACCGGTTGCTGTTTCACATCCTCCTCCAGTTGTGAGATGATACCACTGACAACCGTATTGCCTTCTGGTTTCGGTGAAGGGGCTGGCACTACAACCGGTTCCGAGGGCGTGGTCTGGGGGGTTGGCCCGGTCTGCGCGGCATTCTCCATGGCCGATCGTATCTGCTTCTTCGGTCCGGGTTCCGTTGTGCGGCGCTCAACTACGGGAGTTGGTGCAGGTTTCGGTTCAACCGACTGAACATCAGCAGAAGGGTTGGAATGTTGTGGCTGATCTGTGTGATTTTGTTGTTCCACCACCTGCACCACCTGTTGCGGTTCGTTGGCGCCAGGTTCCCAGAACAAAGCTGTAGCGGTGATCACTACGGCTGCAGTACCGGCTGCCACCCAGGCCCATATGGTGCCTGCGGCAGTACCCGCGACGGCCGTGTGACCCAGTTGGCTGCTGATGTTGGCCCAAACCGCCGGATCCACTGGTGCTTCGTGGCCTTGGAAGCGCTCCTTGAAGAGCTCATTCACCCCGTCTGCCGCAGCGGGCGCGGTGGCCAGCTGTTGCTGGATCCCTTCCCAAACACCTGCGTCCACCGGTGCCTCGTGGCCCTGGAAACGCTGCTGGAAGAGCGTATTCAAACTATCCCTCATGGACATGTCCGTATTGCGCCACCACCTCTTTGGGTAGCAGCTTGCGCAGGTAGGCCCGCGCTTTCATGAATTGCGATTTGGAGGTGTTCTCCGAGATGCCCAACATGTCGGCGATATCCTTGTGCGGATACCCCTCGATCACGAACAGGTTGAACACCGTACGATAGCCCGTTGGTAGGGCTTGTATCAGCGCCATCAATTCGTCCGTGCTCATGCCGGAGAGCGCGTGCTCATCTTCCCCGTGCAGGTGCTCGGCCTCGGTAAGGTCCAAGCTTTGCGCGTAGGGCTTGTTGCGCCGGATGTGGTCCAGGGCGGTGTTCACCATGGTGCGCGCGATCCAGCCCCCCAGCGGCCCTTCGCCCCGGTAGTGGTCCATCTTCTGGAACACCTTCACGAAGCCATCCTGGAGGATGTCCTGGGCTTGGTCGCGGTTGTTGGCGTAGCGCATGCAGATGCTCATCATCTTCCTGGCGTACTGCTGGTACAGGGCCTTTTGTGCTCCGGGATCCCCCTTCACACACCCTTCCACCAGCCGTTCGTCCGTCATGGTCATCCGTGTAGATGATGCGATCCGCATGCTCGAAGTTGCCTGAGACCGCCCAACGGTCCAGCATTTTCAAAGATACGGCACCCAGGATCCAGCGCCGATCTTGGGTTACCTTCGCAGCCCTTTACGC
>JAEYWT010000254.1 GCA_023428865.1 Bacteroidota bacterium
GTGGCTTGTGCGGTGGGCTTCGTTGCAGGTGTAAGCACCATCACCAGCGAAAGTGATCGATACCTCTACCTGCCTTCGGCGTTCCTCTGCGTCCTATTGGGCACCATCATCTCTTGCATCGCAAGCCGCACCATTCGGTGGAGCATAACGCTCCTCCTATCTATCGCAAGCATCGTCCTCTTGAAGCAGAACCATGCGAACTGGACGGAAGCATCGCGGATCACCGAACGTTGTATTCGCGCCTTTCCCAAAGGAAACGTACCCGGTCGCGTTTGGGTAACCGGTCTGCCGAGCGAACATCGTGGAGCCTTCATCTTCCGTAATGGATTTCCTGAAGCTGTGGCATTGAGCGGCGGACATGCTGACCAAGTGATCGTTGTTCCGCCTACCGTAACGCTTGAAACGGCGCTACGGGCCGGCTTTGTTCACCGTGGCGACGTGTACCGCTTCGCACCTAGGGATGCGGTGCTGGTCTGGAACAACGACACGTATACGGTTCACAGCGACTGATCCGGTGCGATTAGGATTCGATGCGGATCCGAAGTATCTTGGGATTCTAACCCTCTCCCATGACCATCGAACCCCCCATGCACGAAACGCGCTTAGCGACGATCGAACGGCAGCGACCCGATGTACTCGTGATCCGATATCGGGAAGAGATCACCTTCGATGTGCAAGGCATCGCCGAAGTGATCGCCACCTGCGAACGTGTGGCTGGGCGGGAGGAGTTCGGCGTAGTGAGCGTGTTACCGGAGAACGGTGAAATGAGCTTGGCCGCCATGCAGCAAGAGCACAGCACCGATGGCTTCGGCAAACGTGTTCGCGCACATGCCATCGTAGCCTTGGGTAGCTTGTTCCGCAAGCTCAGCGAGATCCACTACAACTACCATCCGCAAGAGCATGAGGTACGCATGTTCGGCACCGTGGATGAAGCAGTGACCTGGGTGCGGGCTCGACTAGGTGGAGAGGCCGTGGCGTGAGCGTTGCCCGTTACAGGGGAACGTTCATTCCAGTCGACTGGGCATCCAAAAAAAACGGCTCACGGCTCCAGCCCCACGATCTTGCCATCCTTCACCACCCACACCTTGGTGCCGTGCATGCGGGCTACGCGGCGGGCTTCCTTGGCAGCTTCCTTCATGGCTTTCGCCACAGCGGCGAAGAACTCTTCCGCCTCGGCTGTCTGCTTCTTCTTGCTCATGGATATTGATCCAAGGGTAAAGGAACTGCTCCAGAATTCTCATACACCGCCCATGCGTCGGCCAACGGGCGATAATGGTGTTCAAAGTTATACCATCCACGCACGTAACGCCGCCGCACATCTTCCGGTGGCACATGGTGCCCGCCCTGTTTCACTCGGTGCGCCACACGCTTAAGCGCCAGTTCAGGGCTTTCCAAGCGAAGGAAAAGCATTTCCACGACGTAACCTTGCTCCTTCATGCGTTGGATACGCTCCACGTACGTGCGTCCGCTCAAGGTACTCTCCAAGGCGAAGGAAATTCGTGCGTTCGTCAGCCGGTCCAGCTCGGAAAGTAGCAACCGGCGCCGCACGGGCTGCCAACTCGGGATGGAGCGGTGACAAACCCGATGCGATCAAGTCCGCGTTCACGAAATGGCGAATGCCCTGCGCGTCGGTAAGGAGCTTCCTCGCGAACGTCGTCTTCCCCGCCCCATTTGGACCGGCGATGATGATACAGCGGGGTTTCGTCTTTCGAGGACGAGCCATTCCGCCAAGTTACGCGCTCACTTTTACCGCCCTCCCTTTCGCCGGAAGCATCTCCTTCACCGTCGCTATCAGCGCTTTCTCATCGAACCCACACTCGGCGTATAGCTCAGGCTGCGTGCCGTGCTCGATCCACCGGTCTGGGATCCCAAGGCGCTTCACATGGGCGTGGTAGCCGTGGTCGGCCATGAACTCGAGGACCGCGCTGCCCATGCCGCCTTGGATGCAGCCGTCCTCAATGGTGACCAAATGTTTGAACTTGCCAAAGACCTCGTGCAGTAGTAGTTCATCGATCGGCTTGGCGAAACGCATGTCGTAATGCGCCACGCTGTAGCCTTCTGACTGTAGCACATCGATGCCTTTCGCGGCGATGTTGCCGATGTGGCCGATGCTGAGCACGGCGATATCGTTTCCAGAGCGCACCTTCCGTCCCGTGCCGATCTTGATCTCCTTGAAGGGTGTCTTCCACTCGGTCATCACGCCTTCGCCACGCGGGTAACGGATGCTGAACGGACCGTGATCCTTCAACTGGGCCGTGTACATGAGATCGCGCAGCTCCTCCTCGTTCATCGGTGCGCTCACGATCATGTTCGGGATACAGCGGAAATAAGCGATGTCGAAGGCGCCGTGGTGCGTGGGGCCTTCGGCTCCGGCCAAACCGCCACGGTCCAGGCAGAATACCACGTGCAATTTCTGCAGGGCCACATCATGCACCACTTGATCGTACGCGCGCTGCATGAAGCTGCTGTAGATGTTGCAGAACGGCACCATGCCTTGGGTGGCCATACCGGCACTGAAGGTGACCGCATGCTGTTCGGCGATGCCCACATCGAACGCACGATCGGGCATGGCCTTCATCATGATGTTGAGTGAGCAGCCGGTGGGCATGGCAGGTGTGACACCCACGATGCTGGGGTTCTTCTCGGCCAGCTCCACGATGGTGTGGCCGAACACATCCTGGTACTTCGGGGGCTGTGGGCTCTTGGGCACCACCTTGATGATCTCGCCAGTCTCTTTGTTGAAGAGGCCGGGCGCGTGCCACACGGTGGGGTTGCCTTCCTCCGCGGCCTTGTACCCCTTGCCCTTCATGGTGATCGTGTGCAGGATCTTGGGGCCAGGGATGTCTTTCAGGTCTTGCAGCACCTTCACCATACGCTCCACATCGTGCCCGTCCACTGGGCCGAAGTAGCGGAAGTTGAGGCTTTCGAAGAGGTTGCTCTGTTTCAGTAACGCGCTCTTCACGGCGTTCTCCACCTTCTGGGCGATGGACTGCGCGTTGGGGCCGAACTTGCTGATCTTCCCGAGCAGGTTCCACACCTCGTCCTTCACCTTGTTGTAGGTGTGGCTGGTGGTGATGTCGGTCAAATATTCCTTCAATGCCCCAACGTTGGGGTCGATGCTCATGCAATTGTCATTCAGCACCACCAACATGTCAGTATTCGCGCCACCGGCATGGTTCAATGCTTCGAAGGCTTGGCCGGCCGTCATGGCGCCATCGCCGATGATGGCCACGCTATGACGGTCGGTCTCCCCTTTCAATTTGCTGGCCACCGCCATGCCCAAAGCCCCGCCGATGCTGGTGCTGCTGTGGCCCACACCGAACGTGTCGTATTCGCTCTCGCTCCGTTTAGGGAACCCGCTGATCCCTTTATGGATCCGGTTGGTATGGAACACATCCTTACGGCCCGTGAGGATCTTGTGCCCGTAGGCTTGATGCCCCACATCCCACACCAGTTGGTCATAGGGTGTATTGAAGACATAATGCAGAGCCACGGTAAGCTCAACCACGCCAAGGCTGGCACCGAAGTGGCCGCCCTTAACGCTGACCACATCGATGATGAAATCGCGTAGCTCATTGCAGACCTGGCCGAGTTGGTCTTCGGACAGTTTCCGGAGGTCGTCCGGTGTCTGGATCCGGTCGAGCAGGGGATAGGCCGGGCGGGTGGAGTTCATGGGCAATGAACAAAAGTAAGCGGATGATCGTTCGCGGAGGACTGTTCCCGGTGGAGATCAACGCGACGGATGTGGATCTATTGCCGACGAACGCTCCCCCAAATGTGCTAGGGCACTACATTTGGGGCCCATCCATCCCGCAACCGTGCCAGTGGAAGCCATTTCAACCCCCAACGACTACGTTCCGGTCCTGATCCAGACGGCTATTGCCGTGGGTTTCGTCGGCTTCGCTCTTTCGGCGGCCGCTTGGCTGGGTCCGAAGATCAACGGAAAGAAGAAGGACGAAAGCTTCGAGTGCGGCATTGAGCAGCAGGGCAACGCACGCAGGCCCTTCAGTGTGAAGTACTTGCTTATCGCCATCCTCTTCGTGCTCTTCGATGTGGAAGTGATCTTCCTCTATCCTTGGGCGGTGAACTTCAAGGCGCTCGGGGCCATTGGATTCCTGGAAATGGTGGTCTTCGTCTTCTTCGTGATGGCGGGCCTCTACTACGTGTTACGGAAGGGTGTAATGAAGATCGAATGAGCGAGCTGCAAAAGACCGACAGGCCAAAGCCGAGCATCGTGACCGCGCCCGATGGGCATAGCGGCTCGGGCTTCTTCGCCACCAGCGTGGACCAGGCGATCGGCTTGGCACGCGCCAACAGTTTGTGGCCCCTGCCCTTCGCCACCAGCTGCTGCGGCATCGAGTTCATGAGCACCATGAGCTCGCATTACGACCTGAGCCGCTTCGGCATGGAACGCCTCAGCTTCAGCCCTCGCCAGAGCGACCTGTTGATGGTGATGGGCACCATCGCCAAGAAGATGGCCCCCGTGTTACGCGACGTGTACATGCAGATGGCCGAGCCCAAATGGGTGCTGAGCATGGGCGCCTGTGCCTGCACCGGCGGCATCTTCGACACCTACAGTGTGTTGCAGGGCATCGACCGGGTGATCCCGGTGGATGTCTATATCCCCGGCTGCCCGCCACGACCCGAGCAGGTGATCGATGGCATCCTGAAGATCCAGGAACTGAGCAAGAACGAGAGCCTGCGCCGCCGCTACAGCAAGGAATACCAGGACCTCCTGGCCAAATACGCCATCGACTGATGCCGGGGTTCGTAGCGAAAGCACACCGTGACCAACTGGTGAAGGACCGCATCGCGGCTTTCGGTGAGAAGGTGACCGCAGTGGAACAGGAGCGTGACCTGCTCTGCATCCACGTGAAGAAAGACACCTTGCACACGCTGTTGCGCACCTTGAAGGAAGAGCTGGGCTTCCACTTCCTCACCACCTGCTGCGGCATGCATTTCCCCGGTGAAGCACAGGAATTCGGCATGGTGTACCACTTGCACAACATGCGCGAGGGCCACCGCATCCGCGTGAAATGCCGCACCACGGCCAACGACCTGGAGTACCCCACCACCACCGACCTGTGGCCCACAGCCAACTGGATGGAGCGCGAGGCGTGGGACTTCTTCGGGATCAAGTTCAAGGGCCACCCGGACCTACGCCGTATCCTCAACATGGAGGATTTCCCTGCGTTCCCGCTGCGCAAGGACTATCCCTTGGAAGACCCCACCCGTCAGGATAAGGACGACAGATTCTTCGGACGATGAGCCAGCAGCCACCCACCGATTTCTGGGCCAAGGACCTGGTCGAAGGCCGGGACATG
Organism: Bacteroidota bacterium; assembly: GCA_023428865.1. Classification (GTDB taxonomy): domain Bacteria; phylum Bacteroidota; class Bacteroidia; order Flavobacteriales_F; family PHOS-HE28; genus PHOS-HE28. The sequence goes on from JAEYWT010000254.1 coordinate 5,325, forward strand.
AGCGAACTAACCACGCTCAACCTGGGTCCTACGCACCCGGCCACGCACGGCATCTTCCAGAACATCCTTACCCTGGATGGCGAGATCATCCTGGATGCCAAGCAGACCATCGGCTACATCCACCGGGCGTTCGAAAAGCTCGCCGAACGCCGGCCGTTCTATCAGATCACCACGCTGACGGATCGGATGAACTACTGTAGTGCACCCATCAACAACATGGGCTGGCACATGACCGTGGAGAAGCTGCTCAACATCGACCTTCCGCAGCGCGTGCAGTACATGCGGGTGATCGTGATGGAGCTAGCGCGCATCGCCGACCACATCATCTGCAACACCATCATCGGGCAAGACGTCGGTGCCACCACTCCGTTCCTTTACGTGTATCAGTGGCGCGAGAAGATCTACGAGGTATACGAGGAGATCTGCGGCGCACGCCTCACCACCAACATGGGCCGCATCGGCGGTTGGGAGCGCAATTGGAGCGACACGGCCTGGGCCAAGATCAAGGCCATCGTGAAGGATCTGCCTGCCGGACTGAAGGAGTTCGACAACATGCTCCTTCGCAACCGGATCTTCATGGACCGCACCATCGGTTGCGGCCCCATCAGCGGCGAACGTGCCCTGGCTTATGGCTTCACCGGGCCCAACCTGCGCGCGGCCGGCGTGGACTACGATGTGCGCGTGGCCGATCCGTACAGCAGCTACGACGAGTTCGACTTCATCATTCCCGTGGGCACCAACGGAGACACCTACGACCGGTTCACCGTGCGCCAGGAAGAGATGCGCCAGAGCCTCTCCATCATCCGCCAGGCCATGGAGAAGCTGGACAAGCTGAGCGACAAGACCACCTTCCGCGGCGATGTGCCCGAGTGGGTATTGCCGCCGAAGGAAGAGGTGTACAGTGCCATGGAGCCGCTGATCTGGCACTTCAAGATCGTGATGGGCGAGACCGACGTACCGGTGGGCGAAGTGTACCACTGCGTGGAAGGCGGCAACGGCGAACTGGGTTTCTACCTGGTGAGCGACGGCGGACGGGCACCTTTCCGCCTGCACCTGCGCCGACCTTGCTACATCTATTACCAGGCCTTCCCCGAGATGATCAAAGGCAGCATGTTGAGCGATGCGATCATCACCATGAGCAGCATGAACGTGATCGCAGGTGAACTGGACGCATGAGCGCACGCACTAGACCCATCACCACCACGGAAGGCACCAAGCCCTTCTCCTTCAGCGAAGCCGCGCTGGCCGAGTGCCGCGCCCTGATCGCTCGTTATCCCGAAGGTCGCAGCAAGAGCGCCTTGATACCGGTGCTGCACGTTGCCCAGGCCGAGAACGACGGCTGGCTCAGCGTGAACGCCATGGATGCCGTAGCGCACCTGATGGGCCTGCGCCACATCGAGGTGTACGAGGTGGCCAGCTTCTACAGCATGTTCAACCTGCACCCGGTGGGCACCTACGTGCTCGACGTTTGCCGCACCACGCCTTGCATGTTGCGCGGTAGCGACGAGCTGATCCACCACCTGGAGAAGAAGCTGGGAGTACACGCTGGGGAGACCACCACAGACGGCATGTTCACCCTGAAGGCCGTAGAATGCCTGGGCAGCTGTGGTAGCGGACCCATGCTACAATGCGGTGCTGGATACCACGAAGACCTCACCATCGAAAAGGTGGATAGCCTGATCGAGCAGCTCCGCGCCCGGAATTCACGAACCAACTACACGGATCGCTGATGGCCCGCAAACTCCTCTTCGAGCACATCGATAAGCCCGGTATCCGTGGGCTGGAAGGCTACCGCGCGAACGGCGGCTATCGCAGCGTGGAGAAAGCGCTGAAGACCATGAGCCCAGAGGCCGTGGTGGAAGAAGTGAAGAAGAGCGGCCTGCGTGGTCGCGGTGGCGCTGGCTTCCCCACGGGCATGAAGTGGAGC
>JAEYWT010000396.1 GCA_023428865.1 Bacteroidota bacterium
TCTTCGGCCTGTTCGCGTTGGCCTACATCCACATGCCTGCGCGTGTGGTGCATGTGGATTCCGCGTTCCAGATCTTCAAATGGATCCATGTGCCGGGGGTGGGTGTGGAGGCACATCGGTTCACCGCGGTGGTGCCGCAGTTGTTGGTGAAGGCTGTGGCTGCCACCGGCGCTCCGCTGAAGGTGCTGCTCACGGTGGCCTCGCTGGCGCATGTGTTGGTGCCGTATGTGATCTTCGTGATCATCGCCTACGCACTTCGCCTCACGTGGATCGCCATGGCGTTGGTGTTGGCCCAGGTGCTTTGCACCCGGCTTACCTTCTACGGTATCGTGCTGGAAGCCAACTACCTGCTCAGCTATCCCTTCCTGCTGGCCGCGGTGTTCTCCGGGCCGCTTGCTCGATCACCACGACCGGCCGTGCTGCTCGCTGCTCTGGGTTCGCTATTCTTGGTGCTGCTGGTGCATCCAGTGGGCTTTCTGGTGGCGCTCTTCGTGCTGGCCTTTGTACGGCTGCGCGATGCATCGGCTGCCAAATGGATCCACGCGCTCATGGCGGTGGCATTGCTTTGGCCTGTTGCAGCCAGGTTCCTCTTTCCGCCAACCGCTTACGAAGCCGATCTCTATGCCTCGTCCAACAGTGGCCTCGCTTCCATCGGCCAGTTCTTCCAGTTGCCCGGCTGGCGGTACTTGGTGGACCACACCTTCAACTACACCACCAGCTACCTGGTGTTCTGGTGTTGTACCACGGCGCTTTTCGTGCTACAGTTCCGTCAACGCGCGTTCCTCCAACTGGGCCTTTGCCTGGCTGCGCTGGTCGGCTTCATCGCGCTTAATGTGATCACGTATCACCAAGGCGAAACGGCCATGATGATGGAGAAGAACTTCGTGCCGCTGGCCGTGTTCGTGGCCTTGCCGCTGATGTTGCACCTGGAACCCGCCACCGATCGCCAGCGTTGGTCCGTTCTGGTGCCGTTCGTTCTGGTGCTCTTCATCCAGTTCCGTGGAATCTCTTTCGCTTCCCGACCGGCCAACGAACGCCTGGCTTTGATCCAACAGGTGGTGGACGATCGCCACGCCAACGGCACACCGAAAGCCTGCGCCACGCACGAACAGCTCGATGCCATGGGCCTCCACATCCACTGGGCCATGGCCTTTGAAACCCTCTTGCTCAGCTCCTTGGATGGGCCAGAGCACAGCGTTTCCGTAGTGGTGCGCGATACATGCCCACCAGAAACCCACAGCGCCGACCTCTCCGGACTGATCCCTGAAGGCCCACTTTGTGGCAACGGTACGCCATGGTTCCGTCTACCTCTTGGACCGTACACAGTATTTTCGCCCCGTTGATCTTTTATTGACAGTGCATGGAAGAGCAGGTCATCAGTGCTTTTCGTTGGCTTCATATCCTAGCGGGTTTTACAGCCCTGTTCGTGGCACCCGTGGCCATGGTGGTGCGCAAGGGTGGCGATGCGCACCGGCTGTGGGGCAAGGTCTTCTTCTATGCCATGGCTGTCGTGGCCATTACCGCCATCGTGGTGGGGGTGTGGAAGAACAACATGTTCCTGGCCATGCTTGCGGTGCTCAGCTTCCACCTGGTGGCGTCGGGGTATCGCTCCTTGTACCACAAACGCTTGCACGAGGGGCAGAGGCCAAGCACCATGGATATCGTTGTGCAAGGCACGGCGGGTTTCGTGAACGGCGGCCTCTTCATCTGGGGCATGGTGAACATGATGCTCGGCAATCGTGGCAGTGAGACCATTCTCTTCCTCGCCTTCGGCCTTATCGGCAGCTTGCTCGTGTGGCGCAACCTGCAGCGCTTCTACAAGCGCAGCAACGAAAAGCACGAATGGCTCTTCGCCCATATGGGGAATTTCCTCGGTGGCTATATCGCCACGGTGTCGGCCTTCAGTGCGGTCAATCTCACCTTCATCAAACCGGTGGCCTTGCAGTGGCTCTGGCCTACCATCGTTGGCACTCCGCTCATCATCATCTGGACCAACTACTACCGTAAAAAGCTCGGTCGCGGCCGCCGCGCCCGCGATGTGGTGGAGGTACGCATCAAGTGACTTCCTGGGTCTGGCACTGCGTTCATCCAAACCACTGTGTCATGCTGCGCTCGCACTGACCATGCACACGGATCCACATGGATAGGAGAGAAGTCTAGCCCATCACCACGAGCCAGGCATTCTCCCTGTCCCTCCGTGTGCATCCGTGGTTCACGCATTCAGCCCAGCTCCTTCAGGTGCCCGCCCGCAACGGTACATTTGGCACCTTCGCTTCCACCGTGGAACCAACGCAGAATGGACCCCGGGTGCTGGTGCTCTACACCGAGATCGCGCCCTATGTGCTCGCCAGCCTCGACGCCCTAGTGGCCCGCACCGGCGCGCGCATCGAACTGGTGCGCTGGCCGGTGAACGCCGAAGCTCCCTTCGATCTGGGCGCACACCCGGGCATCACCCTGCACGACCGACGCACCTTTACCGACGAACGCCTGCTCGCCTTCGCCCGCGACCTCGACCCGCAGTTCGTTATCGCCAGTGGCTGGGTGGACAAAGGCTACCTGAAGGTGTGCCGCGCCATGCGCAAGCAAGGCATTCCCACCAGCATGAACCTGGATACGGCGTGGCGGGGCGATGCCAAACAATGGGTCTCCGCCGCACTTGCCCGCCTGTGGATGCCGCGCACCTACAGCCACATCTGGGCCACCGGCACGCGCCAGGTGCGTTATGCTCGCATGCTTGGGCTGCCCGCAGAGCGCATCCTCACCGGACTGTACACCGCCGATGTCGGCCCCTTCGTTTCCGCTTTCACCGAAGCACGTAAGGCACGCCTGCAGCGCTACCCACACCGCTTCATCCACGTGGCGCGCTACATCCCCACCAAAGGGCAGCAGCTCTTGTGCGATGCCTTCGCCGAACTCTGCGACCAAGGCCAGGCGGGCGATTGGGAGCTACACCTCGTAGGCACCGGCGAGTTGCACGAACAGGTGAAGAACAGCCCGACAGGTGTGCATCCGCGCATCGTTCATCGCGGTTTCGTGCAAGCGAAAGATGGCCCCACCTTGTTGGCAGAAGCCGGTGTTTCCGTGCTGCCCAGCCTCTACGAACCCTGGGGCGTGGTGGTACACGAACACGCCTGCATGGGCTTACCCTTGTTGTTGAGCGATGCCGTGGGCGCAGGCGAACGTTTTCTCGAACCGGGTGTGAACGGCCATTTGCACCGCGCTGGCGATAGGGCCGATCTGCAACGCTCCCTGCTCCGCATGATCCAAGCGAGCGATCAGGAACTCATCCGCATGGGCGACCGCTCCGCCGAACTGGGCGTGCAGTGGACACCAGCGTTTTGGGCCGAAGCCGCCGAAAAACACTTCCTCCGGTGAAGCCACCACGCGTACTCGCCTTCATCGATTGGTATAAACCGTACTTCAAGGCCGGTGGTCCCGTGCGTAGCATGGTTAACCTGGTGGAACACCTTGGGGCGCGCGTGCACTTCCACATCGTTACCGGCGATCGTGACTACACCGCCACCACCAACGAAGCAGCGGTACCCACCGATCAGTGGATCACTGCCGACGCTGGGGAAGAGGTCTACCATGCTTCGCCCGCGCAACGCTCGTTGGCGGTGTGGAAACGCCTCATCCACCAGGAAGAATGGGATGTGGTCTACATCAACGGGCTCTTCTCGTTCTGGTCCACCATTGTGCCCTTGTGGGTGCTGCGCGGAAGCCGCACACGGCGGATCGTTGCCGTACGCGGCATGCTCGCCGCCGGACCCATGCAGCAGAGCCGCACGAAGAAGCGCGTTTTCTTGCGAGTGATGAAGCTGCTCGGCTGTTTCAAGGGCGTGGAGTTCCAGGCCACCAATGCCGAAGAAGTGGCCGATATCCAACGGTGGATAGGCAAGGACGTGCGCATCCACCTGGTGCAGAACCTGGCGCGGAAAGCCGCTGACCGTTCGCCCTTGCCCGTGCAGAAACGCCCGGGCGAGCTGCGCCTCATCAGCCTCGCGCGCATTGCAGAGGAGAAGAATACGCTCTTCGCCATCGAACGCCTCACCCGCTTGAAGGGCCGCATCCGCTTCGAACTGTACGGCACCATCTACG
>JAEYWT010000407.1 GCA_023428865.1 Bacteroidota bacterium
TACCAGGCGCCCATCCAGGTCAAGGAGTCGTAAACGGACATTGCCATTTCTGGTGGTGCGGACCATGTCCGTAGCTGGGTTCGGGTAGACGTGTACCTGCCTTGGGGTGCCCACCTCTTCGGTGAAGGTGCCCGTGCTGCAGAACTGCCGAGCCAGAAAAATAGCGGACCAGCCGTCCACCACCGGAATGTCGTGGATGTCGTGCTCATTGCCCGTGTACGGGTGGAACTCGTACCGTTCACTGGTGAAACCGAGCTGCTGCATGTGCGGGTCGATGGCACACGAACCATACAGCCACGGATAGTTGCCGCCAACGCCCAGGGGCATGCCCCACAGACCCTGTTGGTAGCCGCAGCCCACCACCGGGTCGCCGGTCTGGTGGTACATGAAGAGGGCGGGGTCCGTGTTCGCATCGATCATGGTGGTGTCCAGCAATCCACCGAGGTACGATACACAGGCTTTCACGCCGGCGCTTTCGCCGAGGTTGAGCTCACCATCCATGGGGCCAAGGTCTGGCCGTTGGATCTGTTGGCCGATCAGGTCCACCGTGCCGATGGCGGCGCACGCAGCGGGGCGTTCTTCGTTGGCCGTGGCGTAGGCAACGTGCATCGCTGTGATCCCACCAGCACTTACTCCACATACGAAAACGTTCTCCGCGTGGGTGCTGTCCTGCGCTTGTCGCGCGCGTAAGAAGCGGATGGCGCCTTTCACATCCTGCTGCGCCCGGTAGGCCGCACGCACCACTTCGGCCTGGTCATAGGCATACGGGTTCGGCAAGAGCGCCGGGGAATAGAAACCGAGTCGATAGCTGATGGTGGCCGCCACATACCCGCGTTCGGCATACCACTGGCACAACTCGTTCATGTCGTCGCGGTGCCCGCCCAGGAAAGCTCCACCATGCACAGCAACGAAGAGCGGCCGTTGGGCTACGCCATCGCCCACTGGCTTGTATATGTTCATGCGCAGGCTATCCGTGCCACCATCGAAGCGCGGGGCCGTTCCGTAAAGCACACCACTTTCAACGCTTACATCGAATTGCCGCGTTACATAGTCGTAGGGGCAGTTCTGGGTGAAGGCGGTGAAGGAGAGCAGGCCGCTGCAAAGGGCGATGATGGTGCGCATGGTGCAATATACCTGCTTGGTTCCAGTGATCGGGGTTCAACCGTCCGTCACCGCCTGCGCAGACCCGCACATTCTTCTTTCCTACACGGTGGTTGCGGCCGAACCTTGCATCACCCCTCGTTCATGGACCGCATCATCGACCCGCGCCCAGCCCGGCGCAAACGCCTTATCGCCATCGGCTGCATCGGCGGTGTACTGCTGCTGTGCGCTGTGCTCTGGGCTGGCTCGTTCACCACTAGCCGTGTGCGGGTAGAAGGAGCCAAGATCACGGTAGGCGAGGTGAAACAAGGGCTCTTCAAGGAGTTCATTCCGGTAACGGGTACGGTGCAACCCATACAGACCGTCTTCCTTGATGCCTTGGAAGGTGGTACGGTGAAACAGCGGTTCGTGGAGGATGGCCACATGGTGAAGGCTGGTGAGCCCATCATCGAATTGAGCAATCCGCAGTTGCACATGGATGCGATCAACCGCGAGGCGCAACTGCTCGATCAGCAGAACAACCTGCGGAACACGCGGCTCGCGATGGATCAGCAGACCACACGCTTGCGTGATGAGTTGCTTAACCTGGAGAAGGACCTGAAACGATTGGAGCGCGACCAGCGGGTGGATGATCGCTTGGTGAGGGACTCGCTGCTCGCGCACAACACCTACCTGAGCAACCGCGAGAACCTCGAGTACATGCGCGAGAAGCGCAAGCTCGTGGCTGCCAACGTGCGCAGCGATTCGATCTTCCGCCAAAGCCAGCTCGGCTCCATCACCAACAACCTGGAGCTGATCCAACAGAACCTGCTCTTCTTGCGAGAGAACCTGCAGAACCTGGTGATCAAAGCGCCGATGGATGGACAGCTGAGCGGCCTGAACGTGGAACTCGGCCAGACCAAACAACGTGGCGAACGCATCGCGCAGATCGATGTGTTGGAGAGCTTCAAGGTGCGTGCGCGCATTCCGGAGCACTACGTCAGCCGCGTGAGCATGGGGCTGCAAGGCACCTTCACCCATGCTGGTCGCGAACATGCCATTGAGATCTTCAAGGTCTATCCCGAAGTGAGCAACGGCGAATTCGATGTGGACCTGCGCTTTGTAGGGGAGAAGCCTGATGTGCGGCGCGGACAGACCTTTCAAGTGCGCCTGCAGTTGAGCGAGGATATGCAGGCCGTGATGCTGCCACGTGGACCCTTCTTCCAGGATACCGGCGGCCAATGGGTGTACCTGCTCGATGCTGAGGGAAAGGCCACGAAACGCGACGTGAAGCTGGGCCGCCAGAACCCCGATATGTACGAAGTGCTCGACGGACTGAAGCCTGGAGACCGTGTGATCACCAGCCGTTACAACGGATTCAACAACGCCGACGAACTCATCATCCAGTAAGGGCGGATCAAGATCCGCCCGCTCCAACAACCCACATCACCATGACACTTCTCCGAACCACTAACCTCTCGAAGATCTATCGGACGGATACCGTGGAGACCACCGCTCTGAACGCGGTGAACATCGCCATAGAACAAGGCGAATTCGTGGCCATCATGGGCCCCAGCGGTTGTGGGAAATCGACCTTGCTCAACATCATCGGCCTGCTCGACTCGCCCAGCAGCGGAAGCTACTTCGTGAACGGCGAGGACGTGAGCGGTTACAACGAGCGCAAGCGTGCCGAAGTGCGGAAGAACACCGTGGGCTTCGTGTTCCAAAGCTTCAACCTGATCGATGAGCTCACGGTGCAGGAGAACATCGAACTACCGCTGATCTACACGCGCATGAGCAAAGCCGAGCGCAACGAACGTGTGCAACAGGCCATGGCGCGCATGAACATCGCGCACCGTGCCAAACACTTTCCGCAACAGCTCAGTGGCGGTCAGCAGCAGCGCGTGGCCATCGC
>JAEYWT010000066.1 GCA_023428865.1 Bacteroidota bacterium
CCTGAACGCTGCCAGCGAGGCCGATTACCAAGCCTTCTACAAGAAATTCTACGTGCCCAATAACGCTACCCTGGTGGTGGCGGGCGATATCACACCCGACAAGGCGCGCGCCTTGGTGGAACGATACTTCGGCGATATTCCTCGTGGTGAAGCCGTGGAACAACCCTCCGTAGTGGAACCTCCACTTGGTGGCGAGGTCCGCGATGTGATACACGACCGGATCCAACTGCCAGCTGTGGTGATGGGTTATCGCATACCTGCGAATGGTACACCCGATTTCTACGCCGTGGAAATGCTGAACCGCCTGCTTTCCGGTGGCAATAGCGCCCGCATGAACAAGTCGCTGAAAGATGATCAGCAGGTGGCCGTTTATTGTGGTGCCTTCAATTTCCCGTTCGAGCACCCGGGTATCGCCATGCTCTTCGCCATCGCCAACGTGAAGACCGATGCAGACCAGCTCGAGGCCGCCATGCAGAAGGAGATCGATGCCTTGGCCACTACACCCATCAGCACCGCCGAGCTGAACCGCCTGAAGGCGCAGTTGGAGACCGAAGTGATCGCCGACAACAGCCGTATTGCCGGTATCGCCAATAACCTGGCCACAGCCCACTGTTTGTTGGGAAAGACCGACCTGATCAATACCGAGGTGGACCGCTACCTGGCTCTTACGGCCGAGGATCTACAGCGCGCCGCCCGAACGTATTTCGTGAACGACAACCGCGTGGTATTACACTACCTGCCCACGCCCAATGGCCAACACTGATCGCATGTCACTCACCAGAACCAGGTGGGCCGCACCTTGCGCCAGTTTGCTCGGTGGCCTGCTATTCCCAGCCCTCATGACCGCACAGCTCGATCGTAGCCGTCCACCCGTACCTGGCCCTGCGCCTCTCGTTAGCATCGGTGAACACGCCTCCAGCGTTCTGCCCAATGGTATGCGCCTCTTCGTGGTGGAGGACCATAAGCTGCCCATGGTGAGCATACAGGTGCGGTTCGATATCCCACCCATCCACCAAGGCGAAAAGGCCGGGTACATCGATCTCTTCGGGGAACTGCTCACCGCCGGTGCCGGCGATCGTTCTAAAGCCGATATCGACCAGACCGTTGATGCCATCGGAGCCAACTTGTATTCCGGTACCGATGGGCTCTTCGCCAGTGTACTGAAGAAGAACCTCGCCACCCTGATGCCGGTGATCCGCGATGTGGTGGTGGAACCGACCTTTCCCGAAAAGGAAATGGAGAGTGCGTTGATGCGCGCCAACTCCAACGTTCAACAGCGGAAGGAGGATCCAGAGGCCATCTCCGAAGCCGTTGGCAGAACGGTGCTTTTCGGTCGCAGCCACCCATATGGCGAGATCCCCACCTTGCGCACGCTCGGGAAGATCGAACCCGCCATGCTGAAGGCCTATCACAAGCACTTCTTCCGTCCAGAGAACGGTTACCTGGTCTTCGTGGGCGATATCACCGAGAAGGAAGCGAAGGACATGGCCAAGACTTACTTCGGCAAGTGGAAACCGTCTGCATCCAAGACCACCCAGGATGAATTCGGCCGCACCATCGTGAACGACCTTGGTCCGGTGGTTCCGATCGAGAAAGCTGCGGCTCCGTCGGGGGTGCGCCGTGTTTTCGTCGTGGACAGGCCCGGTGCCGCACAGTCGGTGATACGAGTGATGTATCCGCTACCATTGGAACCGAAAGACCTACGTGCCCAACAGGCACAGGTGATGAACACCATCCTTGGCGGCGGCATCTTCAACGCCCGCCTGATGCAGAACCTCCGGGAGAAGAATGGCTTCACCTATGGATGCTATTCCAGCGTAGACGTGGATCGGTTCAATAGCAGTTTCGTGGCCACTACCAGCGTGCGTACCGAGGTTACAGATAGCGCGGTGGCAGAGATCATCCGCGAAATGGATGGTATGCGCCAGTTACCTGTCACCAGCGCAGAGCTGGAGTTGGCCAAGAGCAGTATGATGGGCAGTTTCGGACGAAGCCTGGAGGATCCGCGTACAATAGCCCGCTTCGCACTGAACACCGCGCTCAATGGCCTGGCAGCAGACCATTACGCCACCTACCTTACCCGGTTGAATGCCATTACCGCACAACAGGTGCAGGATGCAGCTCGTGCTTTCCTCTATCCGGATCAGGCCATGATCCTTGTGGTGGGCGATCTGGAACGGATCAAAATGGGCCTGCGCAAGCTGAGCTTGGACACCGATGAGCCCATCATTCAACTCACCGAGGATGGCGACCGTTGGGAGGAAGTGCTACGACCCGTAAGCGACCGCACAGCGCACACCATTCTTGAGACCTACTTGCATGTGATAGGCGGTCCGGAGAAGATCGCCCCGATCCGGCATCTGGAACTGGTGCATGAACAGCAGCGTGGGGATGAAGCCTTCACGCACTACGAGTGGTTCGCACCACAACAATACCGTAGTCGATTACTCGTTGGGACACAGCAGATCGAGGAGGTTATCTTCAACGGTGAACGCGTGCTGTACGCAGACGATATCTCGAAAGGGGAGTTGACCGATGCTGGCTTTGAGACCATCAAGCTCCAGAGCTTCCCTATACCCGAGATCGCCTACGAAAAGGAACTTGAACAGGTCAGGCTGCTCGGGCTTACCACGTTGAACGGGAAAGAGGTTTACAAACTCAACTGCACCTATCGTTCGGGTAACTCCTTCAACCAATATTTCGACAAAGAGTCGGGACTGAAAGTGCGCCATGTGGAGGATCAGTACTTCAACGGACGGGTGTACCAGAAGGTGCGCGACTACGCCGATTGGAAAGCGATCAATGGTGTGTTGTTCCCCCATAGAATGATCGAACAAGGTGGTGTTTCAGGGTCCATCATCTCTTCGATCGCTTCGGCCAAAGTGAACTCGGCCATGCCCAAGGGTTTCTTCGATGTGGTGATCCCCGAAACGCCCGACGAGGTAGTGCCTCCAGAAATGCTTCCCCCGGAATATACACCGTACAAGCACGAGGAGTAAAGGACATCAGTCCAACACGGCTGGCACGATCCGCGACTTGGCCTGGATCGATCGAAGGCGTTGCGGTAGTGCGGACCGAATGGCCTTCACCAAGGCGTCGATGGCCTTGCGGCGCACAAAGGGTTTGCGCACTGCGAGAACTACTTCGCGCACCGGCTCAGGTGCAGAGAATCGGCGTACATGACGGTCTTCGCTACCCACCGAGAGCTCAGGTACCAAGGTCATGCCCGAACCGCTGTTCACCATGCGTTTGAGCGTTTCTATACTACCAGAACCGTACACGATGTTCTCGTGCCCTCCAGCACTGGGGTGTTGGCAAATGGTCAGCGCCTGATCACGCATGCAATGTCCTTCGCCCAGCACCCATAAGGACAAGCGGCGCACATCCTTCGTGCTTATGCGGCGTTGTTTCAGTAGTGGGTGTCCAATGGGTAGGTAGGCCAAGAAAGGCTCGTGGAAAAGCGTGATCGCCTCAAGTTCTTCATCATCCACGGGGCCTGCTAGTATCCCGATATCCAACTGACCACCCTTGAGACCCGTGAGGATGGCACTGGTACGTCGCTCGTCGATCGCCAGATGTGCTTGCGGATGTTCATCGGCGAAACGCCCTAGGAACATCGGTAACAGGTACGGGGCCATGGTGGGGATGATGCCGATACGGTAAGTGCCTGCCATGCCTGTGTGGAGCTCCTTCACCAAGGCCTTCATCTGCGAGGCTTCGCGCAATACCACACGGGCTTGTGCAAGCAGTGGAGCACCCTCGGCGGTGGGGCGTACCGGCAAGGTCCGGCGTTCGAAGATGATGATGCCCAGCTCATCCTCCAATTTGCGGACCATGGTGGTGAGCGTGGGTTGGGTAACGAAGCAAGCCTGTGCCGCACGGCTGAACTGACCCGTTTCCTCTACGGCCACGATATATTGTAATTGTTGCAGTGTCATCTTCGATGCGGTCTATGACCACGGCGAAGGTATTGATGCAGTGCATGGCATTCGGATCACACCTCCTTTGGGCGCTACGGGTTTCCGACTGATGGCAACGGATGGCTCGACTTCCATGGATATGCGACCTTTGCCCCATGCTCGGTCTTCAACTTCCAACAGACCCACGGTGGGCACAACTCGTTCATCAGGACCTGCACGAACTGCTTACCGACCACGCTTGGTGCGAAATGAAGGCGGCCAGCAACGTGATGAGCATGATGGTGCGCTACCCAGACCTCACCGACCTGGTCGCTGAGCTTACGCGGATATGCCAGGAAGAAGTGGAGCACTTCGGCCAGGTACATGCCAAGATCGTGGCGCGTGGCTGGGTGCTCGGCCCAGAACGGAAAGACCATTATGTGAACGAACTGCTCCAGTTCGTGCGCAAGGATGGTAGCCGCGAAGAGCGCTTGGTGGATCGCCTGCTCTTCAGTGCCATGATCGAGGCGCGAAGCTGCGAACGGTTCAAGATGCTTGCCGAGGAAGCGCCCGACGAAGACCTGCGAAACTTCTATCGCGACCTCATGGTCAGCGAGGCAGGGCACTACACTACCTTCATTGGCTTCGCACGCCAGTTCGGTGGCCGCGTGGACGTGGATGCCCGATGGAAGGAGTTCCTAGCCTACGAGGCCGACGTGGTAGCCCGCTACGGCAAAGCGCCCACCATGCACGGCTGACGACCCGGTGCCATGCGAACTTCTATCTTTGTTTCGTTGGCCTTGGTGGAACCCCTTGGCCGCGAGAGATACCAACGATGATCGGAAGAATCTTGAACAAGGTACGGCGCACGTTGAACGGCCCGGAGCCTTGGGAGGGCATCCCAACGATGCTGCACCCGAACGAACTCCGGAATCTTCAACAGCGGGCAGCTCGGGTTCAAGGATACGGCCAAGTGGTGGATCTGGGTACTTGGCTTGGAGGATCAACCTCCGCGCTGGCATCAGGTCTTGCAAAAGCGACGAAGGCGGTTGATGCCGGGGTGAGGGTACACGCCTTCGATCAGTTCCTGGTGGATGAGTTCTCGAAACGGAACAAGAAGATACCGCAGATCCAGTCATTGGAGATAGGCGATTCCTTCCTGCCCGTTTTCAGGCAACACCTCTCCAAATGGTCCTCGTTGGTGGAGATCCATGAAGGTGATGCAGGTTCCAAGAAATGGACACATGGCCCCATTGAACTGATGCACATCGATGTGATGAAGTCATGGGAGCTGGCCGAGCACGTCCATGCGGAGTTCTTTCCTGCTCTAATACCCGGTAAGTCGGTCATCATCCATCAGGATTACGCACACTATTGGACGGCTTGGATCCATCCGCTCATGTTCCGCCTGCGCGATCATTTCGAACCACTCGGTCTGGTTGAGGATTCGACCAGTTTCATGTTCCGGTTGAAGACGGCGATACCACCAGAATTGCTGCGGCCTAGGAACGGAGCGGCCGCATTCACTAGGGCCGAGGTAGATGAAGCCTTCGAGTGGTCCAGGAACCTTATATCAGCCCGGTCCATGCACCGCTCCTGCGTGGACGCCGCTTGGTCCATGTACTACTTCCACTTGGGTGACACCGTGCGCTCCTTGGACATCTACCAGAAAGCCAAGGTGGAGGAGGACCAACGACTGAAGGAGATACCCGGAACCCGGAGGTCGGAACTCCACCAGATGGAGCGCCTGCTTGGTATCGCCGGCTGAAATGTGCGGTGGACGCGGTCGTGTGCGGGTTGTTTCGGATCACTTTCCTGAAAGCCTGGAAACACAGGACGGTCAAGCAATTTTCGCGTGATCGCTCCCCGAACGGTCGAATGAGACTTGGTTCTTCGGATCTTCGTTCCCTTGACCCGATCACGCATGCGTTCCATCGTATTGACCACCGTGGCTTTTACGAGCCTAGCCGCCGCACACGCCCAAACAGTCCCCACCGATCCTGGGGAGAAGACCTACTCTTTCACCTCAGTTCCCGGAGACCCTTTGCAAGCACGTATCTACACGCTCGACAACGGCCTCCAGGTCTGGCTTAGCCGCAACACCGATGCTCCGCGCATACAGACCAATATTGCGGTGCGAGCGGGTAGTAAGAACGACCCTAGCGATGCCACCGGCTTGGCGCACTACCTCGAGCACATGCTCTTCAAAGGGACCAGCCGCATCGCCACCCTCGACTGGGCCAAGGAGAGCGCCGTGCTGAAGGAGATCAGCGACGCCTACGAAGAACGTCGACGCACCACGGACGATGCCCTGCGCGACCGCATTTATCAACGTATCGATAGCCTTAGCACGGTAGCAGCTACCTACGCCGTGCCGAACGAGTACGACAAGATGATCAAGAGCCTCGGCGCGCGCGGTACCAACGCCTACACAAGCACCGAGCGCACGGTCTACATC
>JAEYWT010000126.1 GCA_023428865.1 Bacteroidota bacterium
TGTCGGTGCCGGTCAACGGTTATTGACAGCGGCGGGGGTCAAACATAGCAAGTATCGCCCGGGTGCCGTGTAACCGGTAGGTTAACCAGATGGCTGGGTCGGCATTCGTTCGGCTCGTCATGGGCTGGCAAGGCTAACGAGTGGGCGTTGCTGGCTCGTATGCCGTGCTGTTTGGCACAGGGAACGGGGCGGTTCAGCAAAGGAGCGGCACATGCTTGGGCCTCCAAGGCTAGTCCGAACTTCTCCATGTATTTATTTTCCATGGTATATATTTGCAGCATGATGGACCGCAAAACCTTCCTCCGGACCTCCGTTCTGGGTGGCACAGCCCTCACGATCGGCGCCTCCACTGCCAGCACCGACCCTGGTAAAGAAGTGGTCGGGTTCAACCATCTACCCTCAGAGAACACACGCGTCATGAACAACATGGTATTGCACCGGGCAAGTACCCGCGGCCACGCCGACCACGGTTGGCTCAACGCCCACCACACCTTCAGTTTCGCCAACTATTACGATCCCGAGCGCATGCACTTCGGCGTGCTGCGCGTGTTGAACGACGATGTGATCGCTGCTGGACGAGGCTTCGGTACACACCCGCACGACAACATGGAGATCGTGACCATACCACTTTCGGGCACCGTAGCGCATAAGGACAGCATGGGCAACAGCGGCACCATCGGGGCTGGCGAGGTACAGGTGATGAGCGCTGGAACAGGCATCACCCATAGCGAATTCAACCACTTGCAAGACAAAGAGCTTCGTCTGTTGCAGATCTGGATGTTCCCGCGCAAACGCAACGTAACGCCGCGCTACGCACAGATCGGGCTGGACCCGAAGGCAGGGGAGAACGCTTTTGAGCAAGTCCTTTCACCTAACCCCGATGATGCGGGTGTGTGGGTACACCAGGACGCCTGGTTCAACCTGGGCCGTTTCGATGCTGGGAAAAAGGTGGACTACCGCGTGAAGCGCAAGGGCAACGGCGTGTATGCCTTCCTAATCGAAGGGGAGGCCACTATCAACGGGCAAGCGCTGGGGCAACGCGATGGTCTGGGTGTATGGGAAGTGGATGAATTGAACATCAGCATCGGAGCCAAAGGCGCGCGCATCCTCTTGATGGATGTGCCGATGGAACTGAGCTAACGAACGACAACGGAACACGAACAGCACAAATCGACTTTGGGGAGAGCCCGGAGTGACAAAACATGGAAACAGCAGAAAAGACCCTGACGAAATGGACCATCGATCCGGTCCACAGCGAGATCCAGTTCAAAGTGAAACACCTCATGATCACTACGGTCACAGGTAGTTTCCAAAACTTCGGTGCCGAGATCGATGCGCCGGGCGATGACCTGAGCAAAGCCAGGATCTCGTTCTGGGCCGATGTGGATAGCATCAGCACCGGCAACGAACAGCGCGATGCACACTTGCGCACGGCGGAATTCTTCGACCATGCCCAGCACCCACGGATCACCTTCGTATCGAAGGGCACCAAGGATGTGGACCATGATGGCAGCTGGGACCTGATCGGCGATCTCACCATCAACGGCCACACCAAGCCCATCATCCTGGGTGTGGAATGGGGCGGTGTGATGAAAGACCCCTGGGGTAATACCAAAGCGGGTGTCACGATCAGCGGAAAGATCAGCCGCAAGGAGTGGCACTTGAACTGGAACGCAGCGTTGGAATCGGGCGGTGTGCTGGTTAGTGATGAGGTACGGATCAGTTGCGAAGTGCAGCTGACCAAGCAGGGGTGATCGAGCTCCTCTCCCGAAAGCGGACCCCGTTCGGCACCATGCTGGGCGGGGTCTTTGCTTGAGCGCCTTGGCTGTGAACCGCAAGACGTGCGTAACCAGCGCGCCCTTGCCAGCGTTCAAGTGCCCTTACGCGGCCTTTCTTTGTGCCGCAGCGGCCGTACATGCTCTTCAACAGCGTTCCCTTCCTACTTCTCGTACTGCCCACCTTCCTGCTGTACTACACACCAGCACTGCGCCGCTACCAGCTGCATTTGTTGGTGGTCAGCAGCTTCATCTTCTACGCGTGGAGCATGCCCTGGCTCTTGTTGCTATTGATCCTTTCGCTGGGCATCAACACAGTGGCGAGCCATGCGGTGGTATACGGTCCGGAACATCGGCGCAAGCTCTATTCCACCATCGGCGTGGTAGCGAACCTAGCCCTATTGGTCTTCTTCAAGTACAGCCCCTTGATCGGTCGCACGTTCTTCCCCACGTCGGGCATCGGCGAATTCCTGGTATCCATTCCATTGCCCGTGGGCATCTCGTTCTTCACCTTCCAAGGCATCAGTTTGGTGGTGGATGCCTATCGCGGAAAAGACATCAAAGAGTACAACAGCATCGTAGTGAAAGGCCTCTGGGCGCACACGCTTCGCATCAGCACCTTCATCGCCTTCTTCGCGCAACTGGTGGCTGGCCCGGTGGTGAAAGCGCATGAATTCCTTCCACAGATACGCAGCAAATACTTCAAGGACATCAACTGGAACGCCACGTTCGCGTGTTTGGTAACGGGCTACTTCCTGAAAATGGTGGTGGCCGACAACCTGAAGGACCAAACCTTCTGGATCACCTTCCCCTACTTCCGGGACATGCACAGCATCACCTTGATCGTGCTGCTGTTCGGTTACTCCATGCAGATCTTCGCCGACTTCGCAGGCTATTCGATGATCGCGATCGGTCTGGCGCACGCCTTCGGGTACGTGCTCATGGACAACTTCAACTTCCCATACATCAGCACCACCTTCTCGGAATTCTGGCGGCGCTGGCACATCTCGTTATCCTCCTTCCTGCGCGAATACCTCTACATACCGTTGGGCGGCAACAGGAAGGGAGGCTTCAACACCTACCGCAACCTAATGCTCACCATGGTGTTGGGCGGTCTCTGGCACGGTGCCGCTTGGAGTTACGCCGTGTGGGGTTTCTTCCATGGGCTGGTGCTGGCGTTGGAGCGTTTGGTGAAGGACCTCGGCTGGGGTGTGAAGCTTCCGAAAGTGCTGCACATGCTGTTCGTCTTCTGCATGGTGACCTTGGCGTGGCTGCTTTTCAAATTGCCTGAGTTCGGCCATGTGATCGAATACATGAAAGCCTTGGTGGGCAACACCCATGTGGTCAACATCCAGCCCATCATCCTGTTCTTCACGATCCTGTTCTCGGTGCCGGTGATCATTTACCACCTGCTGTATCTCTGGACGCGTAAGCCGCAGCCCACCTTGGACCGGATAAGGCCGGTATTGTACGGCATCATGTTGTTCCTCATCCTGGTGAATGCCGGTGGCGGCGCATCGTTCATCTACTTCCAGTTCTGACATGATCCGCCGCTCGCTGCTTGTCTTCGTTGTGCTGGTGGTGCTCTACGCACTGTACATCGCCTTTCTGAAACCGGAGCTGAACACGGTACAGCACCAGGCCAGTGGCAACCGCATCAGTGCGGAGCAATACATCTTCGCACCCGACGTGCCCGGCGCCACGGTCATCGTTGGTTCATCGCTCTCCTTCCGCATAGAAACGGACAGCTTGCCGCCGCATACCAGCAACCTGGGCTTCGGTGGTCTTACCGTCTATGATGGCTTGGAGCTGGTGCGTCGTTCGGGCAAGAAACCTGCACGGGTACTGGTTGAAACGAACATGATCTTCAAGGAAGCGGACCGCGCGTTCCTGGATGCGGTGTTCCAACCGGGCTTGTTCGAGTTGCGGAAATGGGCGCCCATACTGCGGGAAGAGAACCAGCCTACGGGTGTGCTGGTGGGTTACTTGAAACGCAGCATGAAGGGCAGCGAAGAAAGCCTGAATGCAAGCGAGCCGGACAGCACCGAGGTGAGCGAAAACCTCTTCGACACCAATAGGGGCATCTTTGCGCAAGTGCCCGTGGATAGCGTTCAACAGCGCTTCTTGGCCACCTTGGAAGGCGAGGTGCGTTCCTTGGAAGCGAACGGCACGGAGGTGATCTTTGTTGAAGTACCGATCAGTGAGGAATTGATGGCCAGCCCGCTGGCGGAACGTGCACGCGCCGCGATCAAGGAGAGATTCCCCACCCACCGTTTCCTACGAACGGACCGCACGTGGAAGACCACCGACGGCCTGCACTTACAATGGCATAACGCCCAGCGGTATAGCCGCTGGCTCGGAGCGGAACTCCGGGCTATGCCTGTTCGGCACTAGCACGGGGTCCTGTCTGGCGCGGATCTTGCCATTCCGCAGGAACGACCCGTAGCCATGAGAACCCTCGCATACTTGCTCGCGGTGGTGGTCCTTTCAACAGGAGCCGCTGCACAGAACGGTACGCCTGCCGATAGCACAGGTCTGCCGGGCGATTCGTTCAGTCTGGAAGGTGCCTTGGAGCTGTTCAAGCACGCCAAGGACTTAGAGAACTTTGAACGTGCTTTGAATCAAGAAGACAACAAGGTGAACAACCTTGACCTGGATAGCGACGGGCAGGTGGACTACATCCGCGTGGTGGGCCACCGCGAAGGCGAGGCACAAGCGATCGTGTTGCAAGTGGCGCTTTCCAAGGGAGAGGAGCAGGATGTGGCGGTGATCGAACTGGAGAAGACCGGTGAGGCGGAGGCCCGGTTGCAGATCCGTGGTGCGGAAGAGCTGTACGGCACGGATCGCATGGTGGAGCCGATAGCCGAGACCGATGCTGGCATAGAACCGAGCCGTGGGCCGGCCGCTCCTGATCTAGTGCGCGTCCACGTTTGGGTGAACGTGTGGAGCTGGCCTTGTGTAGGCTACCTCTATGGACCGACCTACTTCGGCTGGGACTCGCCATGGTATTGGGGTTACTACCCGCCTTGGTACAGGCCATGGCGACCGATGGGTTGGCGCTCGTGGTATGGTTGGGACCGCCCCTACCATGTTTGGTACCGCCCTGTGTATACCTGCCATGTGCCCCGCGCCCATGCGGTCTATCGCCCACGGGCCATGTATTCGCCGCGCATCCACCGGAACACCGCGCCCATTCGCCAGCAGCGTGCCACCATGCGCCCGGCACCGACCGACCGCCGGGTAACACCAGGAGCACACCCTACCGATCGTCGCTTGGACCGGCGGACACCGGACAACCGCGGCAAGGGCGCGACACCCCGCACCCGGCCTACCGAGCGTTCACCGCGTACTGCGCCTGCTCCGCAGCATCCTGCACGGACCGCACCGCCGCAGCGTACACCACGGTCGCCAGCCCCTGGTCGATCCCCATCGCGTTCGCCGGGGAAGCGATGACCACAACGGTGATCAGGCACCGCCGACACCCTGCGGTTATCTTCGCGGCCCGCCAGAAGCAAGCCTGGCCTTTAGAAAGTCGCCATGGACAAGCGTTTCCCGCAGTACGATGAGCTCGACCTGCCCAAGGTCGCCGAGGAGGTGTTGAAGCAATGGGAGGCCGAGGACACTTTTGGCCAAAGCCTGGAGCTGCGTAAGGATGCGCCGCCCTTCGTGTTCTATGAAGGCCCACCCAGCGCCAACGGATTGCCCGGCATCCACCACGTGATGGCCCGCGCCATCAAGGACATCTTCTGCCGCTACCAGACCCAGAAGGGACACCGCGTGGACCGCAAGGCCGGTTGGGATACGCACGGCCTGCCTATCGAGCTCGGTGTGGAGAAGGAGCTCGGCATCACCAAGGAGGACATCGGCAAGAAGATCAGCATCGAGGAGTACAACGCAGCGTGCAAGAAGGCCGTGATGCGTTACACCGATGTGTGGAACGACATGACGCGCCGCATCGGCTTCTGGCTCGACTTGGAGAAGCCGTACGTGACCTACCACACCAAGTACATCGAGAGCGTGTGGCACCTGCTGAAGAAGTTGTACGACGAGGATCTGCTCTACAAAGGCTACACGATCCAGCCCTACAGCCCTGCGGCCGGCACGGGTCTTTCCTCACACGAGCTGAACCAGCCCGGCACTTACAAGCCGGTGAAGGACACCACCATCGTGGCGCAGTTCAAGGTGAAGCCGGACCACGCCAGCGAATTCCTGTTCAACGATGCGTTCGGTGAGGTCTTCATCCTCGCCTGGACCACCACGCCGTGGACCTTGCCCAGCAACACCGCGCTCACCGTGGGGCCGAAGCTGGAGTATGTGCGCGTGAAGACCTTCAACCCGTACACGCACGAGCCGCAGACCGTGGTGTTGGCGAAGGCGCGGTTGAACGCGTACTTCAACGAGAAGAACGAGAACGCCTCCTTCGACGACTACAAGAAGGACGGCAAGAACATCCCGTGGACGATCGATGGTGAGTTCTACGGCCACCAGCTGGAAGGCGTGCGTTACGAGCAGTTGCTGCCCTACGCTGAACCCGAGGGCGGAGGTGATGCCTTCAAGGTGATCGGTGGTGATTTCGTGACGACCGAGGATGGTACCGGCGTTGTACACACTGCTCCGAGCTTCGGTGCGGACGATCAACGCGTGGCGCGTCAACACAACATCGGCTCGCTCACTCTTGTTGATCTGCGCGGTCGATTCAAGCCCGAGGTAACGGACTTCGCCGGTGAATTCGTGAAGGCGGAATACTACACCGCAGAAGACCTAGCCGCCGAAGCGAAGAAGCAAGGGCGCGACAAGTACCTCAGCGTGGACGAGCGCATCGCCATCAAGCTGAAGACCGAGGGCCGCGCCTTCAAGGTGGAGAAGTACGAGCACAATTACCCGCACTGCTGGCGCACCGACAAGCCGATCCTCTACTACCCGCTGGACAGTTGGTTCGTGCGCGTGACCGCGAAGAAGGACCGGCTCATCGCGCTGAACAAGACCATCAACTGGAAGCCCGAGAGCACCGGCACGGGCCGCTTCGGCAATTGGTTGGAGAACCTGCAGGACTGGAACCTTTCGCGCAGCCGCTACTGGGGCATCCCGCTCCCGATCTGGCGCACGGCGGATGGCGATGAGGAACTCTGCATCGGCTCATTGAAGCAGTTAAAGGAAGAGATCGCGCGTGCGTTGAAGGCCGGTGTGATGAAAGAGGATCCGTATGCCTCGTTCGACCCCGCCGACATGAGCGATGCGAACTACGACCGCGTGGATCTTCATCGTCCGCACGTGGACAACATCGTGCTCGTCTCACCCAGCGGCAAACCGATGACCCGCGAGACCGACCTGATCGACGTGTGGTTCGACAGCGGGGCGATGCCCTACGCGCAGTGGCACTATCCCTTCGAGAACGAGGCCACCTTCAAGGAGAAGTTCCCCGCAGCCTTCATCGCAGAAGGTGTCGATCAGACACGCGGCTGGTTCTACACGCTGCACGCGATCGCCACGTTGACGCAGGATTCCGTTGCCTACAAGACCGTAGTGAGCAACGGCCTGGTGCTCGACAAGGTGGGCCAGAAGATGAGCAAGCGCCTGGGCAACGCCGTGGATCCATTCAAGACGCTGGACCAGTATGGTGCCGACGCCGTGCGTTGGTACATGATCAGCAACGCCTCGCCCTGGGACAACCTGAAGTTCGATGCCGAGGGCATCACCGAGGTGCAGCGCAAGTTCTTCCGGGCGCTCTTCAACACCTACAACTTCTTCGCGCTGTACGCGAACATCGACGGCTTCGACGGAACCGGCGAGGTGACTTTGACGGAGAGCGACCGTTGGATCCTCTCGCGCTTGAACAGCGTGATGAAGCTCGCCGATACGAACTACGCCGACTACGAGCCCACCATCGCTGCGCGCGCCATCCAAGACTTTGTCGTCGAAGATCTGAGCAACTGGTATGTGCGCCTCAATCGCCGTCGCTTCTGGAAAGGCGAACTGGGGGCTGACAAGAACGCGGCGTTCCAAACGCTGCATCGTTGTTCGGAGGTGATCGCGATGCTGAGCGCACCGATCGCGCCATTCTTCAGCGACCGTCTCTATCGCGACCTCACCGGATCAAGCGTTCACTTGAGCGATTGGCCGAAGCATGATGAGGCACTGATCGACACCGAACTGGAGCAACGCACCGCGCTTGCGCAGAAGCTGACGTCGTTGGTGTTGAGCATCCGCAAGAAGGAAGGCCACCGCGTGCGCCAGCCCTTGCAGAAGATGATGGTGCCGGTGATGGATGCCACGATGCGCACGCGCCTCGACGCGATCCGCGAACTGGTGTTGAGCGAGGTGAACGTGAAGGAGCTCGTGATCCTCGACGCGAGCGAAAGCAAGCTCACCAAGAAGATCAAACCCATCTTCCCCAAGC
>JAEYWT010000342.1 GCA_023428865.1 Bacteroidota bacterium
GCGGTCCCCTACGTCGGACGCCTCTTGGGCACCTTGGACGCCCCGGTCCACGAGGCCGTGCAGCGCAACAGCATCCGGATCATGCAGACCTGCACGCTACCCAAAGGGTTGCATGGGCGTATCACGAGCGTCATGTTCGCACTGATCGCCGATCCACAACGATCCATCGCCCAACGGGCCTTCGCCATCACGGTGGCCATGCGTATGGTGCAGCTATACCCCGAACTGAACCAAGAAATGGTCCTGTTGCTGGAAGACACCCTGCGTGTGGACCCAGGACCAGCCATTCGCTCGCGGGCAGGGAAAGCGTTGAAGGTGCTACGGAAGCCGTTATCCGGTTTGGAACCTGAAATGAGCACAACATAGGCCCCTACACGCACGTTCTCGAAGCCAAAGACCGGTCGACCCTATACAAAGCACGATCGTTTCACTCCTATTCAGCGCAGAAACCCGAAATTCGCGGCCGCATGCGAATAACTATCCTCTTCTTGTTCTTATTGAGCGTGTTCGGACTACGGGCGCAGGATACGCCCTGCGGTACCAGCTTGCTCGCCGATCTGGCCACCTGCCCAGGAGATGCGGATGGCTCCCTGACCGTGGTTGGAGGAATCGGCGGCCCGTACACCTACACTTGGTTCCACGACGCCACCATCACCACGGCCACCGCACCGAACCTGAACGCCGGACTTTATGCGGTGCTCGTGACCGGACCTGATGATTGCATCGACCTGTTGGAGTTCGAGTTGCTCGAGCCACCGGTAACCCCTTTAGGGAGCATGGTCACCACTGACATCTCCTGCCCCGGCGCCAACGATGGTTCTGTGAGCTTCACCGTGAACCCAGGACCTTACACGTGGCAATGGATCGATGATCCTACGCTGACGAGTACTACGCAGACCGATCTAGGGCCAGGCACCTACACGGTGGTCGTGAACGGCGGACCCTGCCCTTCTTTCGTGAGCGGCTTTCTCGGCGACCCGGCGATCCTCATCCTCGGAGAAACGGAATATTGCCCTTCTGACCCACCTGTTCTGACCACGTTGTTGGAATGGGGATTCACACCAGACCTCTATCTGTGGAGCACTGGTGAAACGACCTCGAGCATCAATATCCCACCCGGTACGGAAGGTTTGATCGAGGTGGTAGCCGTGGACACTGTGTTGGAATGTGAGGTGACCGGAGACATCTTCCTTACCCAGTTGGTAAGCCCCGTGGTAGCCTTCGCCCGACCCGACACTTTGTGTATCCGCGTGCCAGGTGTTGCGGTGGTGACACAATCCAATGCCGACTCGCTCGTTTGGCGTTGGGGTGCCAACGGGTTCAGCAACCTGGCAGAACCTTCCATCGGCTTCAACGAGCCATTCTGGCAACCGATCTCGCTTCAAGGGTTCGATGAATTCGGCTGCGGCAATGTACCCGTGCTTGATAGCGTGTACATCCGTCCGCGACTGCCCGCGGACTTCACCGTGGAACAAGTGCCCTGCACCCCCATGGTAGACCTTCGCTTCCGCAGCCCATCGGATTCCTGTGCCTTCTTCGTGGGCGACAGCCTGGTGCTTGACATCTGCTCGGGCACCATTCGTTTCGATATGCGCAAGTACCTTGAGTACGACCTCACCTTCTACTCAACACAGCCGAACCGATGCGATGATACCTCTTGGGTCTCCATTGATGTACGCACCGAGCCCACCCTCTTCCTGCCCACCGCCTTCACTCCCGATGGCGACGGCATCAACGACAAGTGGCCAGGACCGATCGATATTCCCGAGACGGGTTACGAAGTGGAGGTCTACGACCGATGGGGAACTGCCCATTGGCGCACCACCGACACGAAGGATCGCTGGGATGGTTCCGCATTGCCATTGGGAGTGTACATCTACACCATGCGTATGCGCGACCCTTGTGAACCGACCAAGGAGCTCACGAAGAAAGGGTTCGTGACCTTGTTGAGGTGACCTCCGACCTTCCACCCCTGTTTTGATCACCAGGCCGCCTTGCTCGTGCGGGAGGTCTGCTCTTTTTTCCTCCACGACCCAAGCTGCTTGCCTTGCTGAACATAGGAAGGGGCTGCCTCCAAGAGACAGCCCCTTCCGTATCATCTAATCCCGCGATCTACTTCTTCAGGTCGAAGCGATCCAGTTCCATCACCTTCACCCAAGCCTTCACGAAGTCCTTCACGAACTTCTCCTTGGCATCGGCTTGTGCATAAACTTCGCTGATGGCGCGCAACTGTGAGTTGCTGCCGAAGATCAGATCGGCGCGGGTGCCTGTCCACTTACGCTCGCCGGTCTTGCGATCGTGGCTGCCGTAGATGCCATCCTCGCCGCTCTTCGGTGCCCAAGCATGGGCCATGCTCACCAGGTTAACGAAGAAGTCGTTGGTGAGTGTACCCACACGATCGGTGAATACACCGTGCTTGCTTCCGCCGGTGTTCGCACCCAGCACACGTAGGCCGCCGACAAGCACCGTCATCTCCGGCGCACTCAGGGTGAGCAATTGCGCGCGATCAACAAGCATCTCTTCAGCAGAAACCGTGTAGCTCTTCTTCTGATAGTTGCGGAAACCATCAGCTTCAGGCTCCATCACCGCGAAGCTCTCCACATCCGTCTGCTCCTGGCTGGCATCGCCGCGACCGGAGTTGAACGGCACCGTGATGTCATGCCCCGCATCCTTGGCGGCTTTCTCCACTGCTGCACTTCCACCCAGCACGATCAGGTCGGCCATGGACACGAACTTGCCTCCGGCATTGAATTCCTTCTGGATCTTCTCCAACGCACCGAGCACCTTGCCCAACTGAGCCGGATCGTTCACCGCCCAGAACTTCTGCGGCGCTAGACGGATGCGTGCACCATTGGCGCCACCACGTTTGTCGCTACCACGGAAGGTGGATGCCGAGGCCCATGCCGTTCCGACGAGTTCACTTACACTGAGACCCGAAGAGAGGATGCGCTTCTTCAGTTCGGCCACATCGGCATCACTGATCGTGGTCCCTGCGGGGATGGGATCCTGCCAGATGAGGTCTTCTGCCGGCACTTCGGGACCGAGGTATTGGCTCTTGGGTCCCATGTCGCGGTGGGTGAGCTTGAACCATGCCCGTGCGAAGGCATCGGCAAAGGCCTGCGGATCCTTGTGGAATCGACGCGCGATGGGTTCGTAGATCGGATCATAGCGCAACGACAAATCCGCCGTGGTCATGGATGGCGCATGCTTGATGCTTGGATCATGCGC
>JAEYWT010000188.1 GCA_023428865.1 Bacteroidota bacterium
AGGTAAGTCGAATCGGCAAGGCGTTCCACGCACCACCCGAAATCAGCACGTTCCCATGGGTCGAAGCGCTTATTGAAGGATTGAGCATGGGCCTGCATTTGCAGACCCATGCTCATCCAACAAACAACTACGTTCAAGAAGCGCATGCTAGGGTACGATGCTGACCTTCGCTATGCCCACACGGATACCATCACAACGCAGTGTTGCCACATTCAACCCAAGGGGCAGTTTGCCGAGTTCTGCTATGCCGTTCTGTGGTGCAATGCTTTGGGAAAATATGAGCTTTCCGTCGGCGCTTACCACTTCCAGCAACGCTTGCTCCACGCCTTCGGGCACCTCATACACCACGAATACAGGCCCGTTGCTGGGGTTGGGGTAGGCACGCAGGTAAGGACTGTTCTCCAGGTATGTTTCCGTATTCGCCTTCACATGCCGGCTCTTGTTGGTGTTGGGCAGCACGTATTCGGGCACGAAGGGTTGGCCCAGCAGGTCCAGCCAAACACGGGCCTCCGCTGCTCCTTCCTTATCGGTGGCGGCAATGCTCTCCAGCAAGATCTGTTCGCCGCTTGTCAGGTCTGCTACGGAAAGGTCCCGTTCCCGATGGTCTACCAGCATGTCCTGCACTTTCCAATACCCGTTGCCCGGCTCGGCGCTTCGGTGGGTATTCACCAAGGCGCGGGCTTGCGCAAGGTTGTTGGTGGCCAAGTGCAGGCCGAGCCGCAACTCCGGTTCGCTGGTCATGTTCAATCCATCCAGACCCGCAAGGATGTCCGCGGCCTTGGCGGCTGGCTCATGGCCGAGCAGCACCTTGCTGGTGGCGCCCGTGATGGCCTTGGCCTTTGTCCCATAGAAATGGGCCAGTTCGCTCTTGTATATGCTATGCATGCTTACACCGTTCTGGTTGTTGCGAACCAGGTCCTGGTAGAAGGGAGCCAGTTCGGCCCGCTCCATCATGCTGATCACGGCTGGTTCCAACGGGCTGTTGGCCAATAGGGCTTGGGCCACATGCCAAGCATTCAGGGTTGTTCCGCGTGCGAAGACCTCCGTCCATACTTCCTTGTCCACATTCGGGGCTACCAACATCAACCGGTTGCGCACCGTGTAGCTATCGTTCAGCGGGTCTTTCACGAAGTCCACCAAGCCCTCCGTATCGCCACCATTGCGCCAGCCTTCGTACACTTCCTTCAATACCTCGAATTCAGCTTCGGCATCCGTGGCATCGTCCAAGTCATCATCCACACCTACAAAGCCACTCAGGTCAGTTGGGCAGGCGCTGGGTTTGTCATATGCGGATTGACCATCGTTGAGGGCAATAGCAACATCATTGCATTCCGGCACGAGTTGAACCGCTCCCTGCGGCGTATGGTGCCAGTAGGTGAAGGGGTTCACCTCCGTATCGTCGTTCTGATGCAGGTGCTGCGCCGGGTTACCTGCACACGAGAGGGAGAAGGTATTGCCAGCGGGTGTTTCCAAACTACCCGGGAGCCCTTGACTTTCACCGATCGTAACCAGAGCGGGTTCTGAAGGCAGTTTGGTAAAGGCCACGTCGAACGCGTTGGCAGCGGTGTTGCCGTAATCGTTGCATTTGATCTGCAGGCCGTTCTCGCCATCGGTGCTGCTGTTTCGGCCACTGATCACCGTGCCGGCGCTGTAGCCGAATTCGTTGCTGCCCAAGAAGCCGTTGAAGGTGTTGTTATAGAAGAGGTTGGCCTCAGGGCCGCAGTCGTCGTAGATCGCACCCACTTCCGGTGCCGAGGTGGCATCGCCACTGCCGGTGTAGGTGTTCTCCTCGATCTCGAAGCCCGAAGAGGAGTACATGCTGGTACCGTAAGCGGCTCCATCGGGCACCTCGAAGGTGCAGTTGGTGATGCGCTGTAGATCGGTGACCACGTTGTGGATGCCCGGGGAACAGCCGCGGAAGTCGGCGGCGTCCACCGAATAGGTACGAGAGGGGTCGAAGCTCATATGTGTGAAGGGCAGGAACAATCCACTGAAGAGCGTGCGGTCCGTGGCATTGGTGCCAGGTTCGAAGCGCACGGTGGTGTTGTAGACCAGCGGCCCACGCTTACGCTCCAAGTGGTCCGTCGAGGTGCCAGCGTCTCTGAACGTACAAGCAGTGAAGGTGATGCTCTGGCTGCCGAAGAGGAACACACTTGGTTTGTAGAATACACCACCAGTGAGTGCGTCAAGGCCCAGGAATTGGCAGTGGTTGAACGATGAAGGGCCGGGTACGAGTGGGTCGAAGCCGCCATGTTCGGCCATGAACACATCGGTGCCATTGTTCGTGAAGCGCGCATCAATGGCTTGTACGATGCCGCCCGTGTTCGTCGCGTTAATGTGGCTCGGCTGCGCCACGTCCGTTTCTGCACACAATAAAGCGACCAACGCATTGGAGATCCGCGCGCCGCTTTCCAATTGGGCAAGTCCTGCACCCACCACGGTCCCATTCCCCAACACCTTCACGCCATCCCACATGCCTTGCCCTGTGCATTCCGGCGCGCTGGTCAGGTGCCCGTTGTTCTTTACCACCAAGGTGGCGCCGGGCTGCACTACGATGTTGGTCTTCAACTGCGGTGTGCTGGCCGCGAAACCGATGGTGGCGGTGTTCACGGTGAGGGTTTTGCCGGGGTCCACCACGATGCTTCCGGCCACATTCATATCATCGGTCCACTCCGTGTTGGTGGTGATGTGGTGCTCGCCGTTGGCATCCAGCGGCAGGCTGGTGGTGTAGGCAAAGACATCTTCGCACGGAGCCAACTTGGCCAGGTAGGCATCATCGAAATTGTGGCCGGTGTTACCGCATACGACCAAGCCGCCATCCTCGGCTTCCACGATCTTGAAGTTGCATTGCCGGCGGCGGGCATTGCCAGGGTAGCAGTCGTCGCCACCGTCGGGATCCAACTTGTGTTGCCACTGTTTTTCCCAGACAAGGGAGAGGTCGGTGCCATGGAGTTCAGCCACGTAGGACTGGGAGCCGTAGTAGTTGAAGATGTTGCCGCCCCCAGCAACGCCATCAATGATCGACCAGTACGTGTCAAAGTCCGGAAAGATCGATTCCCGCAGTGCTTCCAAACAGCTACGGATCGCAGTTGGGAAGTCGCCCCAGCCATACTTTTCACCACCTAAACTCTTGCCGCCGGGCCACTTCGTGCTGCACACTCCGATGTTCCCATTGGCCATGGAAACTACACCGACCCGCAGGTCGTAGGCGTGTATTTCACCGATGTCCACACCTGCTAGTCGTGCACCGGAACCAGCGGCTAGTTTGTACACGAATCCAGTTGCTGAATAACCCTCTTGGTTACCGACAACAGGCCATATCACAGAGAGGTCGCTACCTACAGTTCGGAAGGCGACATCCTCGCAGATCTGAGGCTTTGCTAAGGTGTGCTCTGGGAAATCGGCGGTCTGGGTAAGGTCTCGCGTCCAACTGGCGGCTATGTAATTCTGGACAGGACCGGGATTCGCTGGCTCGCTGTAAAGTTGCACAAATGCAGTGGGGATGGAACCCGCGCCACGCACCCGTCCCACCACTGCGAACAGTTCGTTGCCGTTATTCGGATCGATGGTCTTGTCGATGCCTGTGTATTCGATCCAACCAACCGTGCTGGTGTTCCAATGATCCGGTTGTCCACTTGCTGCAGATACTTGTGTGGGTAGTGTCTTACTCCACTTCAACAGACCTTCCTTATCAAGTTCAACCATGAATGGGCGCCTAGCTTGTGCTTGGGTATCAAAACCAAAACCAACAACTCGGTACCCAATCGTGCTGTTCTTCCGTGTCTCCACCAAGTCATAGCCCCATGAACGCAGGCGGGCATCAGTGAGATTCGTTGCAGGCGTGTAGTAACTATTCCAGATTATATCACCGTCTGGGTTCACTTTCATGACGAACATGACACCTCTACCACCACCAACTGGTTCGCAAGGTTGGGCCGCTGAACCGGAAAAGAGACCAAGTGACGTACCATCACCACCATACACATTCAGAGGTCGTGGTGTGCCCATATCATTTGGGGCGGTATAGGCGGCAGGCTGCGAATCATTTACGCCTTGTCCACAAACGACGAAATTTCCTTCGCTATCCTGAATGACACCATTCAGTAGATTGTCGAAATAGGCTCTGTACCAGATCACATTTCCATCTAGTCCGTAACGCACAATACCCATTCGCAGCGATCCAGGCGTATGTTCTGCGCTACCCAAGTGGTATGGGAATTCAAAGTCTGCCGATGGAGCAGGAGCACTGTAACAGCCATTCACATTTCCGCTCCAATTGCTCCAGCCCACGTATCCAACAGCGATACCCAATGTGCGCGCCGAGAGGGCCTCCGGGTGTTGTGGGTGGCTCGTATACCTTTGCGAGTGAGTAGGACCAGTCCTTCCCAGAGCCGCGTGCATCAGCCGCCGGTGGTGCATCCGTATCCACAACCCAAACACCATCCACGTACTTGTAGTTGATCCCGCCGGGTCTGAAAGCCGGTCGGTCATGGTGCTCCCAGTCTACGGCCATCGGCGCCGTTTGGGCGGAAGCTGGTTCGTAGATAACAGCGTGGGAGAGGAACGCTGCTGCCATCAGAGCACCTTTTAATTTTCTGGTCGTCTTCATGTTCGTGGGTTTTTGGGTTCAGGCCAGGTATAGATGGAGCAGTGCTCTAAAGCTAGGTCGCATGTCCAGGAGCTCGGCTACAACTTGTCCACACGAAATACCATCCTGAGCTGAAAACTATCACGAGGGTAGCTCTACTTGCACGGATCGAATCCACCACTATATTTGCACCCCCTAAGCGAAAAGGACAACAGACCATGCTGATCATCCCGGTCAAAGAAGGCGAGAGCATCGATAAGGCGCTCAAGAAGTTCAAGAAGAAGTTCGAGCGCACTCAAACGATGCGTCAACTGCGTAAGCGTCAAAGCTTTACGAAACCTTCTGTATCACGTCGCAAAGAGATCATCCGCGCTACGTACAAGCTTACGATGCAGAAAGGCGAGGAATAACACCTCCCTTACTAGTGAACTCACGAAGAGCCCCAGTCATGGGGCTTTTCTCATTTGTGCGTACTGCGCAGCACGCGCTCGGTGTCCGTAAGCGGGTTACCCTTGCGATCCACTTTCTTCTAGACTGCTTCCGCAAAGCCGCCTCCGAACCTGCCTATCCAGAAGGCAGGCTTTGACGCTCGGAACTCAGGACTTCTCCCAACCAACATTCCACAGCCCCAAAACTTACCGGCCCCAACACAACCTGGACAACGCTTCCAGCGTTACTTCGGCAGCATGCTCCTAGACCGGTTCGTTGATCACCTTACCTACGAGAAGCGCTACAGCCCGCATACGGTTGCAGCCTATAAGCGGGATCTGGAGCAGTTCGGGGCTTTCTTGGCCACCTTCGGGGTAGATAAGTTGCAACTGGCCACGGACAAAACGGTGCGCCGGTGGATGATGCAACTGATGGAGGAGGGGATAGGCGCCCGTAGCGTGAACCGGAAGTTGAGCGCCCTGCGCGGGTTCTTCCTCTTCGCACGTATGGTGGGCGAGGCAGAGAGCGATCCAACGGCCCTGCTGGATCCACCCAAGACACCGAAACGCTTGCCGGAATTCGTGGATGAGAAGGGTATGGGCCGCCTGTTGGAACAACACGAATGGCCACCCGGGCACAAAGGCGATACCGATAAGCTGGTGATCGATCTCCTGTACCAGACCGGCATGCGTTTGGCCGAGCTGCTCGGGCTGAAGGTGGGCGA
>JAEYWT010000209.1 GCA_023428865.1 Bacteroidota bacterium
TGGCACAAAGAACGGGAATACGGGGTGTAGTGGAAGGCTCCAAGAATGAGTGCATCACCACAAGGGAGAAATAGAAAAGCCCAAACAGAGCCACGTTCAAGGAACCCATGGTTATCACATGGGCGGAACCGCGATGATGGCTTCCGTAATCCTCTTGTTCCCGAAGGAAGACACCCGAAGGTGCCTGAGGCCCGCCGTACACCACCGAGGGTGCGGTCCCTGATGGAAATTGTTGGTTCCGATGAACAGTTGGCCTGTTTGGGCTTCGCGTTGACGACCGTATTGGTCGGTGGATGCTTCTACAGGGTGATGGAAAGAACGCTGACGGGACGAAAGTAAACACACCGACGGGCGATCGCAACGATCGGTGGAAAACTTGGGCTGCGGAACGAGGAACGGCAAGGATCAGCCCTCGCTCTTCTGCCCTACGAAGTGATCCTCCTTGTCCTCGAACAGGATGTTGAAGGTGGTGAGACTACCGTAACAGCGGGTGATGTATTGTTGAAGTTCCACCTTTTCCTGGTCGCTGAGCTTGTCGTGCGCGTTGATCTTCTGCTCGAGCACCCGGAAACGGTCACGGATCATCACGATCTTGTGGAAGAACTCTTCAACGGGTACTTCCTTGCTTTTCAAGGATGGATCCCGCGGTTTGATCTCGATCATACCACCATCATACCGGGGCGCCATATTCACCGGTCGTTGGGGTTGTTGCATCTCTTCCAACACCTCGCGGATGGCATCGCGTACGTGATCCAGGTCCAGCGGCTCTTGCGTGATCTCCACGCCGGGGGCAATGGTCACCAATCCTTCGAAGCTGCGACTGATGGGCTGTTCGCCATGTTCGCGGAAAAAGACATGTACGGTGCGGTGATCGATCTCGTACACCACGCCCACTCCCATGGTAGGGTGTTTCACCCGTGCACCAACACTGATATCATAGAGCTCCATGGTGCGAACATAACAAGCGCACAGGCCTGGTCAATGCCCGTTCATTGGATCACCCGTAACACCGGATAGCGCTTGTAGCCCTGCTCGAACCAAGGCGAACGCTGATACACGAAGTAGAGCTGCGCCCAAGCATCCTTGGCGAATACCGGATCGCGGTCACGCTCGGCTTGCAGTGCGGCATTCAAGGCGGGGTCCTTCTTCAGCAGGTCGGCCGCGAGATCCTCGAACACATAATCGCTGAACCATTCCTTTTGCTGAAGAATGGCGTCGAAGAAGCCCCAGGCGAAGTAGCTGTCCGCACAACGTGGTTCAAGGATCTCCATGACGAGTGCATCGGTCGGGTGCCCCATGGGCACAAGCACATCACCTACCCTGCCCATTACCGTATCAACGCTGTAGCTGGTCTCTACATCACGGTGCAGGTAATGGCCTTCGTAAGGTTGCTTGGCATCGGGGTAGGAAACGATGTGTTGTACCTCACCAACGAAGGTGCGCTCCGTCTTCAGGATCTCCAGGTGTACGGCATCAAGCCTCAACCGATCGATCACTTCATGCCAAGCCTGAGGGATCAAGTATGCCACGGGCCTTTCCAACTGAAGCCCTGCGGCACCCTTGTTGAACCAAGGCACTTCCACTGTGGATGGCCGATCACGGTGGTACCGCCAACGCGGCAAACCACTCACTGCACTGCGGGCGGTATCGGCCTCGAATCCTCTCCACGGTAGCGTACCATCGGCTGTTGTATCGATGGACCAGTTGCTGAAGTGACGCAGCTGTTCGCACGCGCTGGCCTTGGCTTTAGCACGGGCAGTCTTCAACTCGGCCGGGTGCTCGTTCATGGCCGCCAAGGTTGAGAGAATCAATTGGAAGGTGGCGTTCACACGATCTGCGTAGGGTTTCAGCATGTGCGATTCGCTGAGTACGCCGATGCGTTGGCGCAAGGCATTGTAGCCGGTACTGTAGCGTGGGGCGTCCATGAACCCCATAAGCCCTTCCTCGGGTATCGACCGCACCGTTTCGAAGTATGGGCAGACCAAGTGGCCACGCTGCTGCATCCATTCCTGCTGGCGTGGCATCAATCGGTGTTGCATGAACTGACGCAGGTTGGAGTCGAGCTTGTCGGGATGCGTCACGAGCAGTTCCATCACATATTGGTGATCGGCGCCATTGCTCACGTGCGTTTCGAAGTACACATCGGGATCCCAGGTAT
Organism: Bacteroidota bacterium; assembly: GCA_023428865.1. GTDB lineage: Bacteria > Bacteroidota > Bacteroidia > Flavobacteriales_F > PHOS-HE28 > PHOS-HE28. The sequence continues at coordinate 2,159 of JAEYWT010000209.1, forward strand.
TGAGGGCCTGGATCAACGACCGGGTATTGCGGGAATCGGCCTTGATGAAGTCGCGGTTGAGGTCGAGGTTGCGGGCGTTCCCGCGGAAGCCGTATTCCGCAGGACCAAGTTGGTTCACACGGGAAGTGCTGTTGCGTTGGCGCGCACCACTGACGTTATAGACCGGAACGATACAGACGGCGTTGTTCGCGAGCAGGCCCATGTATTGATCGCTGTCCAACAAGGCTTGTACCAGCAACAAGCTGGCGTCGATGCCATCGGGTTCACCGGGGTGTATGCCGTTGGTGATCCAGAGGATATTCTTGCCTGCAGCGCGTATGCTATCGGGTGTGGAACCGCTGCCGTCTGAAAGCACGAAAAGGTGGATGGGCGACCCATCATCGTCCTTTCCGATCTCGACCAAGGTGGTGCCGTGGCGTGTGCGGTCGAATTCGGCGTAGCGTTCGATCACCTGCTCCCAACTGGGTGTGGAATCGCCGGTGAATCCCCATTGGGCAACACCGTGAAGATGCAGTATGCAGCAAGCCAAAATGGACAAGCCCGAACAGCAGCCCCAAGACCGGCCAAGGTTCACGTTCTTCATCTGAACAAACCGTTGATGGTGCGCAGGATGATGGAAAGATCCTGAAAGAAACCGCGATCCTTCACATACTTGAGATCCAAGGTCAGCTTAGCGGGCATCACCACCTCCACATAGGTGCGCTCTGGCTCTGGGCTGTTGCCGAGCAGCTCATTCTCGTCCATGTACGCGATGCTGGCGGCGCTGGTGATGCCGGGACGGACCGAAAGGACCTTGCGCTGTTCCGGTGAGTATCGTGCTACGTACTTCGGCACTTCCGGGCGTGGCCCAACCAAGCTCATATCGCCCAAGAGCACATTGATCAGCTGTGGCAGTTCATCCAATTTGCTTTTGCGCAGGAAGAAGCCGATCCTGGTGATCCGCGGATCACGACCGCCTACCGTGATCTGGCCTTGTGCTTCACTACCAGGCCGCATGCTCCGGAATTTGAGCAGGTAGAACTCCTTCCCTGCCCTACCTACGCGTACTTGCCGGAAGAAAGCACCACCAGGGGAACTCATCGCCACGGCGAGGCCGAGAAGTACCAGCAACGGAGAAAGCACCAGAAGCGCTGCGGCCGAAACGACGATATCGAAGACGCGCTTCACCATGGGTCGTCTACAGGACCTTCTGCACCGCTGCTTTCACCGCAGCGATCACGGTATCCACCTGTTCATCTGAAAGGTCGAAATAGACAGGCAGGCTTATCTCGTTACTGTACAGCTTGTAGGTATTGGGATAGTCAACCATCCGCAACCCTTGCGATTCGTAGAAGCTGAGTTTCGGCAAGGGGATGAAATGCACGTTCACGCTCACCTGTTGTTCGGCGATGGCCGTGATAATGGCATCGCGCTGGTCTTCCGAGGCGTTGGGGATACGTAGCATGTAGAGGTGGTAGCAACTCTGCCGATCATCAACGTTGAAGGTAGGAACCGTGAAACGATCATCTCCCGCGAAAGCCGCAGAATACCGTTCGCAGATGGCCTTTCGGCGCGGAGTGGTCTCCGTCTCGAAGCGGTCCAGTTCCACCAGTCCGATGGCAGCTTGGATATCGGTCATGTTGCATTTCCAGCCGGGAAAAGCAACGTCGTAGCGCCATGCGCCGGGTTGGGTCTTGGCCAGAGCATCCTTGCTCTGCCCATGCAGGCTCATGGTATTGAAGTACTTGTAAAGTTCTTCGTGGTCGAAGGGTTCGGGTAGGTTGAAGGCCAACGCCCCCCCTTCCGCCGTGGTCAGGTTCTTCACCGCATGGAAGCTGAAACCGGTGATATCGGCCTGCGCTCCTACCTTTTTGCTACCCACCTGTGCACCGAAGGAATGTGCGGCATCACTCAGCACCAACACACGCCCCAATCTCATTTGCGGATTGCTTCCATCCACGCGCAGGTTCACCTTCGGCGTAAAGAGGCTGCATCCTTCCTCGGCAACCCGCATGATCGCTTTCAGGTTGGCCGGAAGACCGCCTATGTCCACTGGAATGATGGCCTTTGTGCGATTGTTGAGCACGCGCTTCACCGCATCGGGGTCCATGGTGAAGTCGTCGAGCACATCCACTAGTACAGGTTTCGCTCCAACGTGCATGACGATGTTGGCGGTGGCACAGTAGGTATATGCTGGCACGATCACCTCATCACCCGGTCCCACGCCGTACCAGCGCAGCACCAGTTCGCAGGCGTTGGTCCAGCTATTAAGTGCGATCACGCGATCCACGCCACAATAAACCGCCAGCCTCTTCTCGAACTCCTTGGTGCGTGGCCCTGTGGTGATCCAGCCACTGCGCAGGGCCTCTTCCACGGCTTTGATGGTGCGGTCATCGATACGGGGCGGGCTGAAGGGGATCATAAGGGGCGAAGGTATTCTGTTGATGTGTTCAATTGCCACGAGGGAATTCCACCAAGGTGTACCTTGGACGTAACATACTATTGATGAAAAGTACAGGATATTGGTTCAGTAGAAATGGGATCATCGCCGTGGAGGCATGTCGGATCGCTCTGGCCCTGGTCTATATCGTCATCAATTTCAGGAGCCCATTGATCAGTGCCCAAGCGTTGCGTAGATCCTACCCTTTTGACTCCTACTCACCTGATGGTGTACTGATGCTTTTGGGAAAGAACGTACCACCGGACGCATTGATCGACCTGATGATCTCCCTCTCGATCATCTTTCCATGGTTGTTGCTCTTTGGAGTGTTCTCAAGGATCAGCTTGTTGGGCACATTAGTGAGCCATCTGTTCCTACGCACCCTGATAGAGAGCTTCACGCCGGAATGGTCCCACGGGTACAATGTGGTCCTTTTGGCGCACCTAGGTTTCCTTTTCGCTCCGGTAGGTCAAACATGGTCGATAGATGCAGTCGTGAGGAGATTTCGTGGCAAGGAGACGAAATTGCGCAATGGCTACTGGGCCATTATTACGGGCCAATGGTGTGTTGCACTGATGTTCACTTCGGCCTTCTATTGGAAGGCACTATTCAATGACAAACCGCCATTCGCCTGGGCGCATTGGGAGAATATGCGCAATCTGCTATTCCTTCGATACGAGTGGACAGGGGACCCCATTCCGGATCACATCACTCCGCTAATGGATAGTCCGTTCGTTCTCGGCCTTATTGCATGGATGAACCTGTTGTTCCAATTCCTTCCATTCCTATCGCTGTTCTTCCTCCATCGACCATGGCTTCGACTTGTTTTCGGTCTGGGATTCGTGGTTGAAGAACTCGGGCTTGGATTGATCATGGGATTACCAGACCTACATTGGTTACCACTGATCGCATTCTTTGTGGACTGGGATCATTTTTTCGGGAAGAAAGGAATACCGGTCATGGAAACCACAGGAGAGCCTTGGAAACGAACTTATGCGGTCTCGCTCGTCTCTATCTACCTCATCTTTTCGTTGAATATCAGTGGCTCTTGGTTCGGATGGAACGTGTATGACCTTAGGGCCTACCCATTCTCGAAGTTCAATATGTACGCAGGTTATTACCGCAATCGGGATGGTACCCCCTACTGCATATCCGGCACCACGTTCCGGGTGCAGGGGTCAATTGATGAACAGTCGCGGATAACCTTAGAGCGTAAGTTGAAACGCCGCTTCTATGATCACCATTCCGCTTCTTCGGAAGAAGTGAGAAGCGTATTGGACATGGCCATGGAACTCCTTGAAGACGGTTCCTTGGCCAACGTTACCCCTAGCTCGGTCGAGCGGATCACCTTGTACCATACGATCCATGAGTTCAGGACCGACACGGATCATGTTGCCAATGGGGTGTCTGGATCAAGAGGTAGTGTGAACAGAACAGGTACAACCCTTTACACGATCATTGCCGAGCCATATGGCGGTGACAGTCTGGTGATCATCCCGCAGTTAGCAGGCAACAACCTTCGCGTTCTTCAGGTGCAGCAGGTGGATCATTCGGGCAAACTGCACCCGATCTCGCACCGTTCAGATGGAGCTCGGGTATTCATACCAAAATGCGAAATGCAAGAACTACTTTACCTCTTCCTTTTAGTTGAAGAAAACGCCACCACCGGAATCACCGAGAACATATTGATCAACGATCATGAAGTGAGAGACTTGTAGGGCCTTCCTGCGGCATCAACCACCCAAGAAACGCCAAGAAGATCACTCCTGCCTGCACTTCCGCCATGCTCTCCACGCTCCAGTTGAGGGCGATGATGAGCCAGAAAGCCATCCGTAGCGCATGGTGGGAACGGAACGCCTTGATCAATGGCGCCAGCACCAACGCTAACGACACCAGTAGCGCCGAGATCCCCAAGGCCCCGGCACTTTGCAGGAACTGGCTGTGCGCGTTCATGCGTTTCGCCTCGGCGTGGACATAGCCTTTCGCCTGGTAGACCGCGATCAATTCATCCTTGATATCGCCAGTACCCACACCCTGCATTGGTTGAGCCTTGAAGAGATCGGTGACGGCATCCCAAGCCATCCTGCGCAACGCCGAGCTCTGGTCAGAAGTTGGGTCGATGGCACCGGTGGCACTGATCGCCTGCGTAAGCTTGCCGCTCACCGTGGGAAAGGCCATGAACAAGGCCGTGAACAAGACGACCCCTATGCCCGAAAGCACGAGCAGTCGCTTACGCATGGCCGCATCGCGCCATCTGCCTTGCACGGCCAGCCCGATCACCACCGCCAAGGTGAGCCAGCCCATCTTCGAGTTGCATAGGATGATCCCCAGCACGAGCAGTGCGGGTACCAGCCCCAATAGAGAGTGTCGAGGTGCATTATCTGAAGGTTGAAGCAGCACTACAGCCAACGCGAAACTGAGATACATGGCCATGTAGCTCGGATGCAGGAACTGCGAAAAACGCGACTCGAAGAAGTGGTTGGTCCAGGCTGGGTCAGCGGGTAAGCGACCCTGGCCGCGCAGGTAGTACTCGTTCCCGAAATGCCAAGTCGCCGCGAGCAGGCAAATGAGCACCGCCCCTGCATTGGCCCATACGAAGGCCCGCAAGACCTTGGACCTTTCAAGCACAGAACCGCTCGGTAGCAGCCACCAAAGCACAGGGAATACGATGAATGCGGCCTTCACCTCAAGGTCGAACGCACCGAAAGAAGTGTTCGTGGTCCACGCCATACCCAACACGTGCAGCAGATAGAACAAAGCCATCCACGTAAGTGCGCTCGTCAGAGTTGGCCGGTGCCAGGATCCATGGCCGTAACGCACACGCAGCGCGATGGTGGCGATCGCGATCAGCAAGATGAACAGTGGCAGCACGCGCAGGGCAAATGGTAACGACACGGCGAGGAAGACCGCGGCTGTCTGCAACAGAAGCAGCCAACCCTCTGGTCGTGCGTCGTCTCGGGCGGCTTGCGGTGGGTTCATCGGCTTGACCGTGTGCTCTTTACGGAAGGATCATCGCGTAACAGTAGGAAGCGGAAAATGCCCTGCCAATATCCAATGCCGTAGGCCAAGTGCAGAACGATAAAGGCCAGCACCACGCCTGGCAGATCCCTAAGCCGCGCGCCAGAACGCCAAGCGCTGAGCTTCGCGACCGACAGATAGAGCAGTACGATCGACAAGTAGCCCCACCAAAGAACAGGAAGGGCTGTGGCTAACGCAGCGCCAAGCACGAGGAAAGCGACCCACATCGCTGGCACCAGTTGGCGATAGGTGGTAATGGCACGGTACAGTTTGTTCACGTACACCTTCCAATAGCCGTACTGCCTGTATTGCCGGAACAACCTGCCATACGACGCCCGCACATGGTACCGCGACCGGACCGCAGTATCCAGCTTGATCCTGAAGCCAGCCTTGGTAACGCGGTAGTTGAACTCATCATCCTGGTTGCGCACGAGCTTCTCGTTGAACCAACCGACCTGCTCGAACACCTCACGACGATAAGCACCGAAGGCGACCGTATCTACATAGCCACTTCGCAAGCCCGTACGGAAGTAAGCACTTCCTACGCCGAACGGATGCGCCATCGCCAGGCCGATGCGCCGCGAACGTTCATCGCTGAACTCGCTGGTGATGATGCCTCCAGCGCAGCCCACAGCCAGGTCATCACGGAGCACTTGCAGGTTTCGCTTCACGAAGTCCGGCTCCACCTCGGCATGTCCACCCAAGATGATCCCCACATCGAAACGTTGGTGTTTCAGGCCAAGGTTGAGGGCTTGGGGTGTGGTACGCTCCGTATTGTCGAGCAACAACATCCAAGGAAGTCGCTTGGTGTAATGTACGATCTCGTCACGTGTTCCATCCTCGCTCATGCCGTCGCAGACCAGCACCGTGGTATGCTCTCGATCAAGTTCTGCTGCCTCCAGTGAAGCCAGGCAACGCGCAATGAAGCCCGCTTCGTTCCGGCAGGGGATCACGATGCTTACGCAAGGCCGATCAGGCAACTGTGGAAGCGTCATCGGCACGAAGGTCGCGATCGTGGCGTTTCGCCATGCGCATAATGTAGAGAAGTAGACCCAATAGCGCCACGGATTCCACCGCCGCCAAGCCTTTCAAGTAGCTCAATGGGGAATCCGTCGAAAGAAGGCTATAGCTGAGCACCAAGGAGAAGTAGAGCAGTTGCCAGAGGCTAAGTCCTTTGATCCTTCCCAACGGGGGAAGCAGCACGGCAAGCGGCGTGGTGATGAACTGCAAGGCTATGGGAATGGCGAGGATCCGCGCGAAATGCCCGGCATCGGACCATGCATCACCGAATACGAGTTGGAACAGCCACGGGCCCGCGACCACCAACGTAATTGCCAATACCGCAGCCATGCCGCTCAACGCAGCCAGGCTCTTGCGAAGTCCTGGCAGTACCGGGTTCTGCTCCACCACGGTGCGGCTGGCACGTTGCGTGTAAACCTGCATCCACGTGGTGGCGAAGAAGGTCACCGGTAGAAAGACCGTTTGCCTGCACAGATTAAGCTGGCCGGTGGCATCTTCCCCAAAATGGCGCACCATTACGAAGATCGGAATGCTGAGGGTGAGCGTTTGTAGCAGTGCTGGAAGCGTATTGTAGAGCGGAAAATCGCGGTGTTCGCGGCTGGCTTCGCGCATGGTACCAACATGCACCGGAAAGAACCGAAAGCCTTCGCGGGACACCTGAACAATGGCCACCACCACGTAGGCTGCCCAGCCAGCAAGGTATCCCCAGAGCAATCCGTGTTGCACCGCCCACCAACCCAATGCGAGCGAAACCAGCGTGACACCGCTGGTCTGCACCATCTTGTTCATCCCCATGGCACGGAAGGCCTGCTTGCGGATCAACCAATTGTTCAGCGGTTGCAAGAAACCCATCATTGCGAACAAGGGAATTGCAAGCAACAATGGCCACAGCCCTAGCTCACCACCGATCTTGTCTGAAATTGGAACGCGAAAGCCCACGATCAGGGCACCCAAGACCATGGAGACACAGATCGCGAGCAGCAAGCCCATCCGGGCCAGTACGTTGGCACGTTCATCATCACGAGGTAGCACCACGGTGAGTTCGTAGCGTCCGCATACCACCAAGCTGATCGGGTTGGCCACCGCCAGCATCAAACCCATAGCGCCGAACTGCTCCGGTGAGTAGATACGTGCTAGAAGAGGCGCCGCCAGCAAAGGGATCGCCTGGGCCAATGCCGTGCCGCCCAGCAAGATCAATACATTACGTCGGAAGGCCGTGGGGGGCGTGCTGCTCATGGTGGATCACATTTGCACGTTGAGCACACGTTGTGCAAGCAGCCGCAGCAGTGCAGCCATGGCCACGAACGCCAATGCGGTGCCCAGCGCAGAGCCATACACACCCAGCAACGGAATGAAGAGTAGGTTGAGCAGCAGGTTGCTGAGGAAGAAGCCAGCGATGAACAACGTTTGCGTGCCCGGATGGCCCACCTGGCTGAACAACATCTGGAAAGCCTGGTACCCGCTGGTCGCTGCTATACCGAGGGCGAGCAGGGCATACAACGCCCAAATGGTCATCGGCTCCTCCTCCATGCCTAGCAGCCATAGCGCAACCGGAAAGAGCACCACCGAAACCAGGATTAGTGGTGCAAGGAGCTTGAAGAAAGCACGTCGGTTGCGGTCGATCACCTTGGCGAGCAGTCCGGCACCACCGCTGTGCCAGGCCCGAGAAAGCACGGGATTGATGTTGTTGCGGAAAAGCACAGGCAGTTGCAGCACGCCCTCCGCAATGGTAGCCGCAAAGCTGTACAGACCGATCGCCGTTTCATTGGTGAAGAACCCCAGCAGGAACACATCCACACGGGTATTCACATCGAGCAGAAAGTTGCCGGCCAACGCACGGTTGCCGAATCGCCAATTCTCGCGCAAGGCCGGTACCAATCCCGCCTTACGGAAGGGACTCCAGAAGCGCAGGCTTATGGGCAGCACGATGGCGAACAGCGCCGCCTCGGACCAGAAGAGCGCCACGGGCAGCTTCGCCACGGACGCCCCGGAGTGGACCAGGTAGCTCACCGTGCAGAACAGGAACACGAAGCGCAGTAGCTGCATCACCGCGAAGAGCTTCATGCGCCGCGCGCCATTGTGGAGACTCAGCAGCACCTTGTTCCACGAGAAGAAGAGCAAACCGGGCAGCACGAGCGGGAAAGCCTCACGCACGGCGGCACTGCTGAACCATTCACCCGGAAGATCGCGGAAGGCCCAGGCTATGACGATGACCAGCAAAGAGGTCAACGTGCTGAGCAGGAACGATGCGGTGACCTGCGTATCCGCTGAACGGCCTGCGGCGAGCTCGCGCGGTACAAAGGCTTGCACAGCTAAGTGGACGCCACCAACGGCCAATTGGCTCAAGAGGATATACACCGCATAGACCAAATTGAAGACACCTAAAGCAGCCGCATCGTATCCGCGCACGATCACCACGTTCACGAGCACGCCAAAGAGGGCGCCCAAAGCGAATGCCCCTGCGCTCCAGAAGAGGTCCGTACTGAATTTTCCGGTAGGAAGGCGCATGATCAACGCCCAAAAGTATCCTTCAGCCGGTGCAGCGTGTGGCCCCGGTTATCCATCTCCAAGAGTTCGCACCGTTCCTCCAGGAAACCCTTGAACCGCACGTTGTACGGGAGCAGGTCGGTGTTGGAGAAGAAGAACATGCAGTGCAGACTGTCACTGAGGTATTGCGCCACTTCATCGTCTGTGCGCCCACGGAAGAGGAAGGGCTTACTGGCGGCCAGGAACAATTGATCACTGCCACTCCAGTAGTACACGCCTTGCTGGTCGGTGAGGTGGTACCAGATCGGCAGGTTGTTCACCAGCACCTTGTCATCCGGTCCCATATGGGCGCGCTGTACCATTC
>JAEYWT010000323.1 GCA_023428865.1 Bacteroidota bacterium
ACCCTATCGGCAGCACCGGCACGGCCGATGGTGTGGAGCAGGAGAACCCCGATCCACGTACGGTGAAATTGAACACCGACTTCAGCCTGATCTCCAAGGACGAAAAGGCACTTGATCTTCGTATCGAATTGAAACGCTGATGGAACTACACCTGCTGGAGACCGCCATCCGCATCGCGGCCAAGGTCCATCGTGGCCAGGTGGACCGTTTCGGGAAGCCATACATCCTGCACGTGATGCGTGTGATGATGCGCGGGCACGACCCGGAAGAACAGATACTCGGGGCCTTGCACGACGTGTTGGAGCGTTCCGAACTAACGGTCGATGATCTGTTGAAGAAGGGCTTCTCGCCGCGTGTGCTCAAGGCGCTACAGCACATCACCCGAGTGCCACAAGAGACCTACGAGCAATACATCGATCGGGTCATGGAGGACAACCTCGCCATCCGCGTGAAGCTGCACGACCTGGCCGATAAGATGGATCTGTTGCATGTGGACCAACTGGACCCTGCGGACCTGAAGCGTTACAACAAACAGCTCACCGCCTACCACCGCATGAAGAAGTTGGTGGAAGAGGCCAAGGCCAACATGGCCCTGCAGCCACCCTTGCGCAAGGTGCGTTGATCGCATCCTCATCATGACTTGTCGTGGTATCCTACGCAGTGGTTGCTGCCGTACGGTGGTGCCCGTATGCTGACATTCGTTCGGTCGCGGCTTCGCTGTGCCGGTTATCTTCGCCAGCTAGACCCAAACCTCATCATGCGTAGATACCTCATTCCCATTCTAACCGCGCCATTATTCGTTGCCTGCGGCGGCAGTGCCAATGACAAGGCCACCTCGAAGTCCGATACTACAGCCACCGATACCTTCCAGTGGGAGACCGACCAGTTCGCGGACATCCGGATCCTGCGTTACCAGGTGCCCGGCTGGGAACAGCTCAGCTTCCAACAAAAGCAGCTCTGCTACTACCTCAACATGGCCGGCCTGGCTGGTCGCGACATCCTGTGGGACCAGAACTACCGCCACAACCTGAAGATCCGTCGCGCGCTCGAAAGCGTGATCAAGGACTACAAAGGCGAACGCAGCGGTGCTGATTGGGATGCCTTCATGACCTATGCCAAGCAGGTCTTCTTCAGCAATGGTATCCACCACCACTACAGCAACGACAAGCATACCCCCGGTTTCGCGCAGCCATACTTCGAGCAACTGCTGAAAGAGAGTGGCACATCGCTAGCACCCGATGTGTTGCAGGTCATCTTCGATCCCACCATCGACGCCAAGAAGGTAAGCCTCGATGCCGACAAGGACCTCGTACTGGCCAGTGCCGTCAACTTCTATAGCGACGACATCAACGAGAAAGAGGTGGAGGCCTTCTACGCCAGCAAGAGCAAAAAGGGCGAGGCCCAGCCGCTAAGCCATGGCCTCAACAGCAAGCTCGTGCGCGGCAAGGATGGTAAGTTGATGGAGAATGTGTACAAAGTGGGTGGCCTGTACGGCGCCGCTTTGGAAGAGAGCGTGAAGTGGCTGGAGAAAGCCGTGGCCGTGGCCGAAACACCCGAGCAGAGAACCGCTCTGGAACTGCTGATCCAGTATTACCGCACTGGCGACCTCAAGACCTGGGACGATTTCAACATTGCGTGGGTGAAGGATACCAAGAGCACGGTGGACTACATCCTCGGGTTCGTAGAGGTCTACAACGATCCCCTAGGCAAGCGGGGCAGCTACGAGAGCATCATCGAGGTGAACGACCCCGAGGCTACCAAGCACATGAGCGTGATCATGGACAACGCCCAGTGGTTCGAGGACAACTCGCCTCTCCTGCCCGAGCACAAGAAGAAGAACGTGGTGGGCATCACCTACCGCTTCATCAACACCGTGGGCGAAGCGGGCGATGCAGCACCAAGCACACCCATCGGTGTTAACCTGCCCAACGCCGATTGGATCCGCGCAACGCATGGGAGCAAGAGCGTAAGCCTGGGCAACATCAGCGAAGCCTACGACAAGAGCGCTGGCGCCAGCAGCCTGGAGGTGTTCTGCCACGATGCGGAAGAGATCGAACTGGCGAAGAAGCACGGCGCATTGGCCGGCAACCTGCACACCGCCCTGCATGAAGTGGTGGGCCATGCCAGTGGCCAGTTGGAACCCGGCGTAGGTGAACCTGACGCCACCTTGAAGAGTTATGCCAGCACCTTGGAAGAGGGCCGCGCCGATCTGGTAGCCCTCTACTTCATCATGGATCCGAAGATGGTGGAGCTGGGAGTGATGCCGAGCTTGGAAGTGGGCAAGGCCGAATACGACGCCTACATCCGCAACGGCCTGCTCGTGCAACTGCGCCGCTTGAAGGAAGGAAAGAACATCGAAGAGGCGCACATGCGCAACCGTCAATGGGTGAGCGCGTGGGCCTACGAGAAAGGCAAGGCCGATAGCGTGATCGTGAAAGTGGTGCGCGACGGTGCCACCTATTTCGACATCCGCGACTATGAGAAACTGCGCGGGCTCTTCGGTGAGCTGCTGCGCGAGGTGCAACGCATCAAGAGCCAGGGCGATGGCGCGGCCGGCAAGGCACTGGTGGAGAACTATGGGGTGAAGGTGGATCCCGCCATCCACAAGGAAGTGCTGGAGCGTGCGGCCAAGATAAAGACCGCACCGTACGCCGGTTTCATCCAACCACAAATGGTACCCGTCACCGACCCCAGCGGCAAGCTCACCGATGTACAGCTAACCTACCCGGACGATTTCGTGAAGCAAATGCTCCACTACGGCGAGAAGCACAGTTTCCTGCCGAACGACAATTGAGTTAACGGACTCGTTATGAAGGGGAGGGGCGGCTTCGGTCGCCCTTCTTCGTTCGGTCCGGAGATTTTTTTCAGTGGAAATGGAACCTTGGGCGAAGAGGCTGCGTTAAACCCCTTGTCCAAGTAGTTCAAAGGTCAATCTGAAGAGTCACGTCGCCCCTGTCCGCCTAGTGCTGGATGGGGGCTTCGTGCTTCCGGACACTTCCTTGGCAGAGGATGTTGGCCGCCCAGGTAGCGATGAGCAGATCGGGTTTGGTGTGGGGTTCGTACCCGTGTGAACGCACATAGCCCACGGCGGCCGTATGCAACTTGTGCGAGGCGAAACGCGCATCGCTGTTCAGGTCCATATCGATCCGTTGCACGGGAATGGCGCCCACCTGGCGCAAGGTCTCCGCCACGGACAAGCTACGTTCCACTTCGCCCCACAGGCGTGTCCACAGATCGGTCACCTTGGGTGCTCGTTCGCGGCGGTAAAGCACTTGTGCACCGTTCTTGCGGAAGCGTAGCACAATAGCGGTGGAGTATACCGTGTGCCGGGAACGGTTGTGGCTGTCGGTACCCACAAGCACTTCCACATCGGTGGTGCTGCTCAGCACGTGGTGCAGGTGGGTAAGCACATCCACCGGGCGGCCATCCATCATGCTTCGGAAACCCTCCAGCTCGGTTGCTGCCATGTCACCAAGATAACGGCCCATGGAACGCTTTCGTTCGATGGTTGCTGCATGGAATGAAGCATTATATTTGCGCCCCCTGAGAGAAGAAGGACCTTCTCATACCGAAGTGGCGGAATTGGTAGACGCGCACGTTTCAGGGGCGTGTGACCGAAAGGTTGTGCGGGTTCGAGTCC
>JAEYWT010000325.1 GCA_023428865.1 Bacteroidota bacterium
CGGTTATACTTACCGCCCGGGCAGCGTCACCAATTTCCCAACTGGTGATGGCATTGTGCTTTTACATACATATACCGGAAGCATTGGTACCAGTTCCCCCTACCGTTCGCACACGCTTACACATGAAGTAGGCCACTGGATAAATCTGGCGCATACCTGGGGCAACAGCAACGAACCGGGCGTTCCTGAGAACTGCAATGATGATGACAATGTGAACGACACACCGAACACCATCGGCTGGACCGCCTGCAACGTGAATGGCAATACCTGCGGTGGCGGTGTGGACAATGTGGAGAACTACATGGAATATTCCTACTGCGGAAAAATGTTCACCCTGGGACAGGCCACGCGTATGACGGCGGCCTTGAATTCCAGCATTTCCCAACGCAACCAATTGTGGCAGCAATCGAACCTGGTGGCTGCAGGCGTTGATGGTGAAGCTGCTCTTTGTGCGGCCACATTCACCGGCAATGGGGGAGTTATCTGTGTAGGAGCGTCTGTCGCCTTCCAGGACCAAAGCTTCCACAATGTCATTTCAAGAACATGGAACTTCCCTGGTGGTGAACCTTCAAGTTCATCCCTTCCCAACCCGGTGGTGACCTATACGGAACCGGGGACCTATCCGGTAACCTTGACCGTTTCTGATGGCAATAACACGTTGACCACCACTACTCAGGATTTTGTCACCGTACTACCTGTACCCGGCCATGAAGCTCCGTTCTTTGAAGGGTTCGAGGAGCTTTCATCGTTGAACGGAGATCGATGGACTGTGCGGGACCCCAATGGTGGAAATGGTTTTGTCATCACCAATGCCACCGGGTTTTCGGGAGATCGATGCGTTCGACTGACCAACAATGGGAACACCTTCCAGCAGATCGATGAGCTTGTGAGCACCACTTATGATATGAGCGAAGTGCAGAACATCACCATCAGCTTCCGCTACGCCTTCGCAAAGCGCACCGCGGATAACGATGACCGGCTGCGCGTGTATGTGACACCGAATTGCGGTGGTGTATGGTCCCTTCGGAAGCAATTGCGTGGTTCCACAGACCTGCCAACTTCCAATACCACCAATTCCGTCTTCGTTCCCACAGATGAATCGCAATGGGGATATGCGGTGGTGGACAACATTCCGGCAGACTATTTCCTGGAGAACTTCCGGTTCAAGTTCTGGTTCCAAAGTGACGGAGGGAACAACCTGTACATCGATGACATCAACCTGAACGGAATGCCCGTGGGCATTGGACCGATCGAACTTTCCGGGAGCGAAGACATGATGGTGTTACCCAACCCGGTGGCAGACAATGCATCACTGATCCTGCACATGGATGCTTCACAACGAACGAAGCTGGTGTTGCACGATGTTCTTGGCCGGGAACTATCTGTCTTCTACGAAGGAATGCTCGCAACAGGTGAACATCGGATCGAGATCCCGGTGGACGGTCTTCGGAGCGGAATGTATTTCGTAAGGCTGGATCGGGAGGGAACGGAGGAGGTCGTGCGTTTCGTGGTCGAGTGATCCTGCCGTAAGGAGGAAAAAGCAAAGGGGCGGCTGTTGAGCCGCCCCTTTTCCGTTGACCGACCAGGGCTCGAACCTGGACTCTTCTGAACCAAAATCAGACGTGTTGCCAGTTACACCATCGGTCAGTACCGCTTTGGCTGGCACCAAAGCGGCGCAAAAGTAAGCGATCTTGCATTGCGACCAAAAAAGGCTGCTCATCCGGCCGATGGTATCCGTATTTTCGCCGCCGTCCGCGCCGGTCTTTCGGCTGAGCGTGTGGACCTTATCGTATTCCCGAACCCTGCATGAACTATAAGAAGCTGAACATCATCACGGGCTGGCTGGTGTTCTTGGTAGCCACCTGGACCTACGTAGCCACCATCGAGCCTACCGCCAGCTTCTGGGATTGCGGGGAATTCATAGCCACGGCGAACAGGCTGGAAGTGGGCCACCCGCCCGGAGCTCCACTGTTCATGATGATCGGCCGCGTGGCAAGCGCCTTCGTTAGTCCGGAGAACGTGCCCGTGGCGATCAATACCCTGAGCGCCCTGTGCAGTTCGCTTACGATCCTCTTCCTCTTTTGGAGCATCACCCACATGGCCCACAAGCTCGTCACGCGCAATGGGGCGGAGCTGGAACTGGGCGGCATCATCGCCATCCTTGGCAGTGGTGTGGTGGGCGCTCTGGCCTACACGTGGAGCGATACGTTCTGGTTCAGCGCGGTGGAAGCGGAAGTGTACTCCATGTCCTCCCTGTTCACGGCGGTCACTTTCTGGGCCATCTTGAAATGGGAGAACGTGGCGCATGAAGCTCATAGCACGCGTTGGCTCATCCTGATCTGCTACCTGCTGGGGCTCGGTATCGGTGTGCAGCTGCTGGCGTTGTTGTGCATCCCACCCATCGCCATGGTGTATTACTTCAAACGTTACGAAGCCACACCGAAGGGGATCCTCACCGCGTTCGTCATCAGCGCCATCATCCTGGGCACCATTCAATCGATCATCATTCCCGGAGTGGCCAAAGTGGCTGGCAAGTTCGAATTGCTCTTCGTGAACGACCTCGGCCTTCCCTTCAACACGGGTAACCTCATCTACTTCGTCGCTCTAGCGACCTTGGTGGTCTTGGGTCTGCGTTGGACACAGCGCACCGGTCGCGTGGTGGCTAACACGGTGATCCTGGGTGTAACGGTGATCCTGGTAGGGTACAGCACCTATGCGATGACGGTGATCCGCAGCTTGGCCAACCCGCCCATCGACGAGAACAACCCGGAGAACGTATTCAACCTGGTCAGCTACCTGAACCGCGAACAATACGGCGACCGCCCCTTGTTGATCGGTCAGTTCTGGGATTCGCCCTATGCCAACCAACGTGAAGATGGCAACCCGGTCTACAGCGCGGTGTACCAAGTGAAGAAAGGCGACCGTGTGGTGAAGAACATCTACGACGGCTGGAGCGCCAAGCACTTCGTGGAAGAGAACCCTGGTCATACCATCGACCACACTTACATGATCACCGATCCGCGCAAGGGCACCGAAGTGGTGTACGAGCCGGAGTTCACCATGGTATTCCCCCGGATGTACAGCTCGCAACGCAGCCACGTGGATGCGTACAAAGAGTGGAGCGATTTCCAAGGCCGTGCCATGCGCAGCACCGATCGCGAAGGGAAGCCCACTGTGATCTATAAGCCCACCTTCACGGAGAACATGCGCTTCTTCTTCAACTATCAGCTCGGGTGGATGTATTGGCGCTACTTCATGTGGAACTTCGCCGGTCGCCAGAACGACATACAGGGCCATGGCAACATCGTTGATGGCAACTGGCTGAGCGGTGTGGACATGATCGACGAGCAGCGCTTGGGCTCGCAAGCGCAGCTCCCTTCGAGCATGAAGGCCAACAAGGGTTACAACCGCTTCTTCCTGCTACCGTTGCTGTTCGGCTTGATCGGCCTGGTGTATCAGTTGGTGCGCAACCCGAAGGATTGGTTGGTAACAGCCATGCTCTTCTTCTTCACGGGCATTGCCATCGTGATCTACTTGAACCAGTATCCGTTCCAACCGCGCGAACGTGATTACGCCTACGTGGGCTCCTTCTACGCCTTCGCCATCTGGATCGGCCTCGGTGTGTTGGCCTTGTACGAAGCGGCACGCAGCATCACGCAGAAGGAACTGGGCACGGCCATTGGTGGCGCTGTGGCGCTGGGTGTATTGAAGTATGTGACGGAATGGGATGGCGACCACTCCATGTCGTACAGCATCTTGTACATGGCGGTGTTGGCCGGTGTTGGGCTAGGGCTGTTCCACCTACTTGGGAAAGTCTTGAAGAACAGTGCCGCGCATGCCGTGCTGGCTACCGCTTTGGGCTTGATCGTACCGGCGGTGATGGTAGCGGACGGATGGGATGATCACGACCGCAGCACCCGCATGCCAGCGCGCGATCTAGCCGCCGACTACCTGGAGAGCTGCGCACCGAACGCGATCCTCTTCACCAACGGGGACAATGACACCTTCCCCCTGTGGTATGCGCAAGAGGTGGAAGGGATCCGCACGGATGTGCGCGTGGTGAACCTGAGCCTGCTGAACACCGATTGGTACGTGGATCAGATGCGACGCAAAGCATACGAGAGCGAACCTGTACCTATCATGATGGATCCCGGCAAATACCGCCAGGGCACGCGCGATGTGGTGGCGCTGATCCCACAAGGCCAGACCTACCGCGATCTGAAGGAAATGATGGCCTTCGTGACCAACGATCGCAACATGCAGGTACTGTTCCAGCGTGGTGTGAAGGACGCTTACTTCCCTACGGACATGTTCAGCCTGGCTGCGGATAGCGCGGCGGTATTCGGTTCGGGCACCTTGCAGCCGGGCGATACCACCTGGGTACCACGGGTCAATTGGAAGATCAGCAAGCAAGTCCTGTTGAAGAACCATTTGATGGTGCTGGACATGCTGGCCAACAACAACTGGCAGCGCCCCATCTACTTCGCAGTGACCACCGGCCCAGATAGCTACATCAACCTGCAGGACCACTTCCAATTGGAGGGCCTCACCTACCGCTTGGTGCCTGCCTACTCACCCAACAAGAACCCGAACTTGAACGGTCGTGTGGCCACGGATATCATGTACGAGAACGTGATGAACAAATTCAAGTGGGGCAACATGGAGACCGAAGGTGACATCTACCTGGACGAGAACATCCTGCGGATGACCACGAACCTGCGCTTACAGTTGAGCAGCCTTGCCGAAGCGTTGATCGCCGAGGGGCGCAAGGATGAAGCCCGCCAGGTGCTCGACCTTTCCATGGACAAGATGCCCGAGCGTAACGTTCCGTTCGATCGTATCCTGCTACCCACGGTGGAAGCCTACTACGCCATCGGCGAGAATGACAAGGGCAACGCCATCTCCGAGCGCCTCTTCACCATCATGGAAGAGAACATGAACTACTACCTCAGCATGGACAAGAAATTCGCTGAGCGCTTGCAGGACGACATGGCGATCACCCACGCGGTGATGGGGCGGTTAGCACTTTCCACGACCCGTGCGGACAGTACGTACGGCGCTGGCATGCAAAGCCGCTTCGATGCCATGGAAGAACAGTACCAAGGGAAGTTGATGGAGATGCGCTCCGGACGCAAGACCGGTGGGCGGATGCGTTTCTGACCATGGTTCCACATGTCCCGCGGATCCTGCAATGGCTCCTACCGGGGTATGTGTGGCGCCTACCAGTGCGAGAGAAGGTGCTCTACCTCACCTTCGATGATGGGCCCATTGCGGAAGTAACGCCGTGGGTGTTGGATGAGCTTGCGCGAGCAGGAGCGAAAGCCACCTTCTTCTGCATCGGGCGCAACAGCGCAGCTGCGCCAGAGATCATGGCGCGGATCCGAGCTGAGAAGCACGGCGTTGGCAACCATACGTGGGATCATCCGCGTGGGCGCGGAACGAGCCGGAGGGGTTATCTGCGCAACGTGCTTTCCGCCGGGCAGGTCACAAGCAATACAGTGTTCAGGCCGCCGTATGGCAGCATCACGTTGAGCCAAGCAACCAGCATCCGTAAGCGATACCGCATCGTGCTGTGGGATGTGCTCAGTGGCGACTACGACACCAGATTGACCGGCACACGCTGTGCAGCCAACGTGATCGGCAATGCTAGCCCAGGCTCTATCGTTGTCTTCCACGATAGCCTGAAGGCCGAAGCTAGGCTGCGTATCGCCCTACCGCAGGTATTGAAGCACTTCGGAGCGCTTGGCTATCGCTTCGAGGCGTTGCCGTTCGCTACTGCTGTTTGATCGCCGTAACGGTGTATTCCACACGGCGGTTCTCCGCATGCTCCTCTTCCGAGCAGGTCACACCCAGAGCACAATGGTTCTTCAGCTTTGCGAAGCCGTAACCCTTAGCCACCATGCGATCACGCTTCACCCCTTTGGATGCGAGGTATTCCACGATGGCATCGGCACGGCGCTGATCGATCTTGGCGGCGTCCGCACCATCACGTGCATCGCTATGCACAGCCACTTCCACCGAAATGGATGGGTTCACGTTCAGCCGTTCGGCAAAGGCATCCAGTTCGGTACGGGCGATGGGATCGAGCTTCGATTCGTTCTTCGCCCAGCGGATGTACTTGAACGGCGATGGGCTACCCACGTTCATTTCCTCGAAGGAGAGATCGCGCACCTCGTTGAGGTCGATGATGCCTTCGCGCATGCCGATGGTGCTCACGGGAATGCTCATGCTGAAGTAGCCTGGTTTCTCCAGCAGCACCTCGAACTCTTCGTTGCTCTGCAAGCGTATGCTGAAGTCGCCACTTTCGCCGGTGAGGAAGTTCTCCGAGAAGAAGCTGCTCAGATTCACTACGCTAACTGTGACCCCCTCCACGAAGCCGGGCGCATCCTTGTTGCGTATGGCACCGCGTAGCCAGATACCCGCATTAGCAACAAGGTGGATATCACGAGTGATGATCTGCTGCTGTTCGATGCGGTCGGTGCTCAGGTGTTGAATGCCTGGGTAGCGACCTTTCATCTCCGCCTTCAACTGGTACTCCTTGTCCTTGTCCACAGGGAAGGTGTATTCGCCCCGTGCATCGGTGGTGGTGGTGGCGAGCACCAGACCTTTCTTGTCCAAGAGCTTCACCTCCAATTCAACCAGGGGAGAAGCGTTGTCGTCGTCGATCACGATACCGGTGACCAAGAAGCGCTGATCCAAGGGAGCGAGCATCTCGAAGGCATAGATGTCATCATCCCCTGCCCCACCTGCCCTGTTGCTGGAGAAGAAACCGCGCTTACCGGCTTTGTCCAGAATGAACGCAAAGTCGTCCCGTGTGCCATTGACCGGTGCACCCAGATTCAATGGAGGCGCGAATTCATCCAGCCCGAGGTATTTAGCGGCAAGGATATCCATACCACCCAAGCCGGGGTGACCATTGCTGGAGAAGTAGAGCGTACCATCCCCCGCAATGAAGGGGAACGATTCATTGTACGGGGTGTTGATGATGGAACCGAGATTCACTGGTTCGCCCCATTGCCCACCTTGGTCGGTACACATGTAGATATCGGTACCACCGTATCCGCCCGGCATATCGCTTACGAAGAACAAACGTCGTCCATCGGGAGAGAGCGCTGGGTGCCCCACGGAGATCTCACTGTTGTTGTAGAGGAATTGTTCCACCCGGCCATAGGAGCTGCCATTCGCGTAAGCCTTGTAGATGCCCAACCGGGTCACGCCAGTGGAACTCTTCTGGGAGCGACCATTGAAATAACCGTTGCGCGTGAACCAGAGCACATCACCATTGGCGCTGGCGGTAGCGGGCCCTTCATGCAACTTGGTGTTCACGCCGCCTTCCAATGGGCGTGCATTGATGAGATCCCCGTTGGGGGTCACATCCGCGATGAAAAGATCCAAGAAGGGTTGATCGTTCCACGCGGCACGGCGCTCAATACCGGTGGTGACATTGCGGGAGGAAGAGAACAATACCCGATCACTACCCAACCACGCCGCACCGAAATCGGTGAAGCTCGTATTCACACTGGTAGGCCGCACGATGAAACGATCCGGTGTAGCCATGAAATTACGCGCGAACCCGTTGATGTTGCTCCGCTTGGGGGAACCTTCCGTTGCCGTAGCCGCTAGGTAGCGGTCCATCCACTCTTCGGCCTCCACATACTTGCCGTTGCTTTTGAGGGCTTCGGCATAATTATACATCTCCTGTGGTTCCCTATTGAGGAACTTCACCACCATGGCATACCATTTCTCTGCCTGATCGCTCTGCCCCAGGCGCATGTAGCATTCTGCAAGGCGTTTGGTCACGTGTTCGTTCACGGCGCCGAGCTCGGTGGCCGCCTTATAGCCTTCAATGGCGCGAGCATAGGCCATCTGCTCGAAGTGGCGGTCGGCCTCACGGATGTAGGGTGCGGCATTCCCTTGCGCCTGTACACCAATGGCAAGCAACAACAAGGTGCATACGAAGAGCAGGGTGCGCATCATCAGAAGTAACGGGGTGAAATGGTGCGACCTTTCAAAAAGCGGAAGTCGTAGCTCAGCATCACTTCATGAGTGCCTGCGTTGTAGGCTCCTATGGTGGTGGTGGTAAGGTCGAAGGCATACCCGGCGCGCAACTGATCATTGATCTGGTATTGCCCCATGACACCGAAGGCGTTGCCCAGGCGGTACATGGCACCGAACCAGATGCGTTCGCGCAGCAGGAAGTTCGCATTCACATCCAACGAAAGCGGTGCACCGGCAACCGTGCGGAGCATAATGGATGGCTTGAATTTGATGTCGCGTGAGAGATCCATCACATAACCAGCCATGAGGAAATAGTGGCGAGCCTCGTTCGCAGGTTGCACGGTAATGGTGGATGCGGTGTACGCGTTCTCCAACAACTTGGGCGCAGAAAGACCCACGTAGTAGCGTGGCGAATGCCAGAAAAGTCCGAAGCCGAAATTGGGCAGCAGCTCGTTCGGAATGTTCACGTTCGCTTGGTCGGGATCCACGGTGGTGAGGGATGCCAAGTCGGCCTGGTACATGTTCAGCCCACCTTTCAAGCCAAAGGCGAGGCGCGTATCGGCACCGGTCTTGATGCGGTAGGCGAAGTCCACGAATGCAGCGGTCTGGCGCGAAGGCCCGATGCGATCGTTCATGGCAGAAAGGCCGATGGCCATGCTCTCGTTCTTCAGGGGAGTGTGGGCCAGGAAGGTCTGCGTGGCCGGTGCGCCATCGAAGCCCACCCATTGGTGGCGGGAAAGCGCCATCACGGTGAACACATCCGCGCTTCCTGCATAACCAGGGTTGAAAGCGAGCGTGTTGAACATGTACTGGCTATACAACGGATCCTGTTGCGCATGAACGGAACCAGCGCAGAGCAGCACGAGCGCTGCAAGTAGGGAATGAAGGAACCTGCTCATCGTACCAACTGGATGAAACCGGTGATCGGCTCAGAGCCGTTGCCTAGGTCGAGCACATAGAAATAGGTACCTGCTGCGGCCATGCCAGCCATGAGGGCATCGGGTGAAGAGCCGTCCCAGACAACGGTGCGGTTATCGTAACCGGCACCTTTGAAGACCTCGCTTCCCCAGCGGTTGAAGATGGAGATGGTATTCTTCGGGAAGCCTTCGATACCGGGGATGAAGAAGGTCTCATTCACCCCATCGCCATTGGGTGAGAAAGACTGTGGTACGAACACTTCCGTATCGAACGAGCAGGGCGCAGTGGCTTCCACACGGAACTGGGCACAAGCATTCGCATCGGAGATCTGCACGGAGAACGGACTGCTGATCACCACCGGGTCACTGACGAAGACGTATGGTGCTTCTGCGGACAAGGAACCCGCTGCACCGACGGTAGTGTAACTAGCAGGATCACCGCCTTCGATGGTGAAGGTGACCACGTAGGTGCGTTCGCGTTCGTTGCAGTTGGCAGAAACGTTCACCACGATCGGATTGGTCACCACTTCCACCTTCACCAACGCAGTAGCCGTGGGACAACCGCCAGCGGCTACGGTGTAGAGGTACTCATGTTCCCCTGGTTCCAGTTGAGTGGAATTCAACACGCTACCGTTAAGACCTCCAGCACCACCGATGGGCGACCATGTACCACCTTGATCCGGCGTTCCGTTCAAGGCGGTGATAAGCTGGAAAGCCGTGAGCGTATCGCAGAGCACCACTTGACCAGGAAGACCGGCATTGGGTCGTGGGGTGATGGTGATGGTGACCACTGCCGCGGTATCCGAACAGAACTCATTTCCGGCGAGCGTGTAAGCGTAGGCGCCACTAGCGAAGGTGCTCGGATCCAAGGTTCCATTGAACAACCCATTGGGTCCGGTCCATGTGCCGCCCAACTGCGGTTCGCCAGTTAGTTGATCGAAGAGATCCACCGGAGCGGCCGTATTGCAATAGACCAGCGGCCCTGCAGCGCCAGGATCCGGGTACTCCGATGCCGTGATCAATACCGTGGCTTGTACTGTACCACAACCAGGATCCACGATGGAGTATACGAATGCGCTTTGTCCACTGGTAGGTAACAAGGTGGCATCCAGTATGCCATCCGCCACCATGGCTCCGGTACCGGCAAGGTCGGTCCAAGTACCACCGGTATCAGGTGTACCATCCAGGGCGGTGAAGAGCTGGAAGTCTTGGATCGCACCACAGATGGTCAACGTATTATCCAAGCCGGCATCGGCTCCGGAACCTACAACGACGGTGACCACGCTGACTGCAGTTACACAAGGCGCAGTTGCATTGATCGCATACTGGAAGCGGTAGGTACCAGGGCCGTTCACAGTGGCATCGAAGATGTCTCCGTTCAACGCACCAGAGAGGTCGAGATCCGTCCATACGCCGCCTGTCTCCGGACTACCAAGCGCTTGGAACAGGTTCACATCGGTCTGTGTAGCACAAGCGGAAATGGTGGTGCTGGTACCCGCGTTCGGCGCAATGGAAAGGTTGATGGTAAGGCGCGCGGTATCGTTGGCACACGGAGCCGTACCGCTGACCACATACGTATACACCCCTCCAACATCCACCGCAGGGTTGAAGGACTGGGGATGGGTGGTACCCACGGGGAAGTACCACGTACCACCTTGTTGTGGCAGCCCACCGAGCTGGTTGCGCATGTTGAATGGCGCATCGCTGGAGCAGATGGTGATAGTACGATCATTGCCCGCTTCAGGAGCAACCGGCTCGGTCACGACGATCACGGCCACCTCGGCTTGGCAAGGTGCCTGCGCGGTGACGCGATAGATATAGTTGCCAGGCACATCCACCGCCGGGTTGTAGATCCCGCTGATACTCTCATTGTTGAGTGTCCAGGTTCCACCGGATTGGGCATTGGGGCCCAGGAACGTAAAGAGGTTCACGGCAGCATCGGTAGAGCAGATCGAGACCGGTCCACCAACCCCGGCGTTCGCTGGTTGCCTCACCACCACTTGTACCAGTGCGGTATCGGCCACACAATCGCCCACCGCAGGCACCACATACTTATAGGTGCCCACAGGATCGATGCCTGGCTGGAACATGCCGTTGGTGGCATGTAGTGTGTTGCTCGGCGTCAACCAGAAACCTCCTTCATCAGGATCGCAGCCCAACGCACTGAACAACTGTCCGGGCGGATCCACCAAGCAGAAAGATCTGGCACCATCGCAACCTGCGTATGGTCCTTCCTCCACATTCACGGTAACAATGGCCGTGTCGCCAACACAGGTAGAGGTTGCAGGGATCACATACCGGAACCGCCAAGTTGTTCCGCCACCCGTCTGTGCTGGGTTGAAGGCACCACCGACCAATCCTCCACTGGCGTCGAGATCGGTCCAGTTGCCACCGGCTTGTGGTGTACCACCGAGCAAGGTGAAGAGATCCACCAACTGATTCTCACAAACGATCTCGGTGGCATTCTCACCAGCATCCAAGGCCGTGCTTAACACCACCGTAACATCTGCCGTAGCAGCAGCACAGGGTCCAGAACCAACCACCGTGTATCGGAACAAGTAGGTACCCGGTGCCAACGAACTGATATCGAGTTCTCCTCCTGTTAGCTGACCGGTACCGCTCAGGTCCGTCCATGTTCCATTGGCGTTCGGCGATCCACCTAGTCCGGTAGATAACGGAATGGTACCATCACCCACGCAGGCGGCTATGGTTCCGGGCAGGCCAGCATTCGGCTGTTGCACCAAGGTGACCTGCACTTGGGAGACCGCGTTGACACAGGGAGCAAGACCGACCACCGTATAGATATAGGCACCGCTCACATCCACCATAGGGTCGAAGAACTGGGAGTGCTCGTTGCTATTGATGGTCCACACCCCACCGCTGCTTGGCGAGCCACCCAGCAGATCGATCAGTGCTACCTGTGAACTGGAGGAACAGATCGCCACAGCGGTACTGATTCCTGCATTCGGTGCGGGGTTCACGATGATCGTTGCGGTGGCCGAATCGGAAGCACAAGGTGCCAGACCTTGAATACGGTATTTGTAGGCACCAGGTAAAGAGTTGCCGGGAGTGAACAGGCTACCAACTGGTGTTCCAGATGGATCGAACCAGGTACCTCCGGGTTCCGGCGAGCCAGTAAGAACAGAGATCAACGAGAACGGCGGGTTATTGCTGCAGACAGTACGTACCCCATTGCCACCTGCGATCGGCCGATGGTTCTCTATCACGTTCACCTGGGCCTGCGCATTGGGGCACGGTGCGGTGCCATTCACCGTGTAGGTGTACACCCCTGGCAGGCTTTGTCCGGGTATGAAGATCCCGATCGTGCTTGCACCAAGCGGATCCACCCAATCTCCAATGAGTTGCGGTGTACCGTTCAACACATCAACCAAGGCGAATGGAGCATCCACATCGCACACCACGGTCTGCCCATTGAAGCCTGCGTTGGGCTGTTGGTTCACGGTAACCGCCACATAAGCTGAATCGGCTTGACAACCGATGGGCCCTTGAACGGTGTACACATAGGTACCGGGTGGGTCCGAGCCAGGTTGGAATACACCGTTGTGTGGTGTCCCGGTAAGCTGGCGCTTCCATGTGCCACCAACTTGCGCCCCCGTACCGAGCAAGGGGAACATATTCTGGGCCCCTCCACTACTGCACACACTGAGGTTGGCATCGTTACCTGCATTGGCCCGAGGGTTCACGATCACGTTCAGCGTAGCCACGGCATTCGTGCATGGCGTAGTGCCGGCGACCGTGTAGGTGTAAACACCGGGAGGCGATGTTCCGGGGGTGAAGAAACCATTGGAGGACCCACCGGGAGGAGGAAGCGCCCATGTACCGTTGGGCGCTGGTATTCCACCCAAGTGTTCGATCAAGGGGAAAGGTGTGGAGTTCTCGCAGACGGTGATGGTCCGGCTCGTGCCAGCGTTCGGTGGTTGCACGATGGAAACAGTTACCGTGGTGCTCGAATTGGCACAGGGCGGCTCACCCGCTACGGTGTATGTGTATGTTCCAGGTGGGGTAACACCAGGAATGAAGGAGCCATTGAACACAGCGGTACTTGGCGCCGGTCCGGTCCATACGCCATTCGCATCCGGGTTCCCTGTGAGCACACTGAACAAGTTCACACTTGCACCGCCGGAGCACAGCGTGATATTGCCTCCGTTCCCACAGCGCGGAGCGCGGTTCTCGGTTACCGTCACAATGGCGATATCCGAGGCACAAGGAGCAGTGCCCATCACCGTATAAGTGTAGGCGCCTGGGTTATCCATCGGTGGTTGATAGAAACCGTTGTGGTTCCCAGGAGGAGGACCAGGCCTTGTCCACGTGCCGCCGCCCATGGGTGAACCGGTCAGTTGGTCGAACAAGGAGAAACTGGGGCCATCACTACACACGGTGATCTCGCCATTACCGCCAGCATCGGGGGCGGTGTTCACGGTAACGGCGAGGGTGGCGATGGCTGGTCCACAGGGTGCATTGCCCGCTACGGTGTAGACATAGACACCAGGTACATCCACACCTGGCACGAAGATGTTCGAGTGGGGATCCCCACCGAAGGTCCATGCGCCGGGTTGTGGGCTACCTCCCAGACGCAAGGTCATATTGAACGGACCATCGTTGCTGCACACCGTGGCGGTAGTACTGGTGCCCGCATTAGGTGCCGCAACTTCCACCACCGTAACGGTTGCAGATGCATTCGGGCAGGGCGCCGTTCCGGTGAGCGTGTAGGTGAAGACACCTGGATCATTGGTGGGCGGGTTGTACGAACCGGTGCCATTGCTCCAAGTACCCCCGGGCTGCG
>JAEYWT010000355.1 GCA_023428865.1 Bacteroidota bacterium
ATATTCACCACTCGCTACTCTGCGCGGGGTTTGCGTATGGGGTTACTTCACTTCGGCGAGCTTCCCCTTCAGCATATTGATCACCGCGATCTCGCTGGGATCCACGCCTTTCTTCTGGGCCCAGTACAGGCTTACCCAGTCGCCGAGGTTGATCAGGAACAACTGACGAGCGAAGGCGGTATCACCCTTGCTCCACACTTCGTTCACGTGCGGGGTGTACTTCTCAAAAACACCCTTGTTGATGTCCACGCGGATCTGCGTGCGCTCGTGGTCTTCCTTGTGGCGGAAGATCACTACCGCAATGCTCTTGTCGGCACCGGCCCAGCCCACCAGCTCGTTGTGGTTCATCTCGGGGATGGCGTGGTGCCAGCACAATTCCTTGCTGTTCTCGTTAACCTGCTGGCGGAAACGGATGCTCACCGCCTCGGTGTTGGCTTCGCTGTAGATCACCAAGCGCTTGCCTACGAGCTTTTCGGTGAGGTCCATGGCGGCCTTCTTGATATCCTCCTTGTCGCGCTCCAGCTGATCGGCCGCTGTCTTGATCGCGCCTTCGAAACCATCGCCGATGATGCCGAAATGGTGTAGCACGAAGAACTGCTGCACCAACGAATAGGCCAGCATGGTGCGCGGTGGGTTGCCGCCGGGGATAACGATGTGGTCCAGGCCCTTCGCCTTGGCCATCTCCAGCATGGTGCCGCCGCTCGTTACCACCACCACACGGGCGCCTTTGTTCAAGGCTTGCTCCATGGCGGCGATGGTCTCTTCGGTGTTGCCGCTGTAGCTGCAGGCGATCACCAGGCTCTTGTGGTTCACATAGCCCGGCAGGTAGTAGTTGTGGTAGACCTCGATGGGGCACTTGGCCTCTTTCTGTACGAGCTGTGCGGCGATCCTGCCACCGATGCCGCTTCCACCAAGGCCGGTAACGACCACGTTGGCGTAAGGCCCACCGGGGGCTTTCAGTTGGGCCTTGCGGCCGATCTCGATGGCTTCTTTCAGTTGCTTCGGGAAGGCTTCAATGAGCTGTTGCATCGTGCTGGTGCTGGTACGGGGTCAAAAGTAGTGGCGTGATACGGAAGCCGGTGCCAAGAGGTTCCTTTAGCATCAACCTTGAACGTCAAGCGGGTATCTTCGCGGCCCGCTCGCCAATGGGCGGTCCCATTTCTCTCAACAACCCATGTCAACCCTCGTCCTTTCCGAACAAGAGGTCGTGCGGCGCGAAGCCCTCAACAAGCTGCGTGCCCTCGGCATCGAACCCTTCCCAGCCGCCCAATTCCCCGTTACGCACACGGCGACCAAGGTGAAGGAGGAGTTCAAGGAAGTGGGTCACGCGCCCGAAGGTGAACAACCCGAGGCCAACGTGGTGCTCGCCGGCCGCCTGATGAGCGTGCGCGTGATGGGCAAGGCCAGTTTCGCGGTGCTACGCGATGCCACCGGCGATCAGCAGATCTACATCAATCGGGACGAGATCGCCCCCGGCGAGGACAAGACCCTCTACAACGAGGTGTTCAAGAAGCTGCTGCACCTGGGCGACTTCATCGGCGTGAAGGGGTTCATGTTCACCACCCAGACCGGCGAGCTCACGCTGCATGTGAAAGAGCTGACGGTGCTTGCGAAGAGCTTACGCCCGTTGCCCGTGGTGAAAACCGATGAGCAAGGCAGCGTACACGATGCGTTCACCGACCCGGAACTGCGCTACCGCATGCGCTACGTGGACCTGATCGTGAACCCGCAGGTGAAGGATACCTTCTTGAAGCGCACCCGCGTCTTCAACGCCATGCGCGAGTCGTTCCAGGAAGCTGGCTACATCGAAGTGGATACACCGGCCATGCAGCCGATCCCTGGTGGTGCCGCAGCGCGTCCATTCAGTACGCACCACAACGCGCTGGATACCCAGTTCTATCTGCGGATCTCCAACGAGCTCTACCTCAAGCGCCTCATTGTGGCGGGCTTCGACGGCGTGTTCGAGTTCAGCCGCAACTTCCGCAACGAAGGCATGGACCGTACGCACAACCCGGAGTTCACCATCATGGAACTCTATGTGGCCTACAAGGATTACCGCTGGATGATGGACTTCATCGAGGGCGTGTTCCGCAAGGTGGCCACCGCCGCGAATGGCACGGCCGTAGCCAAGTTCCAAGGCAAGGAGATCGATTTCGGTCAACCCTTCAAGCGCATCACCATGTGCGGTGCCATCCAAGAAAAGACCGGTGTGGACGTGCTGAACGCCGACGAGCAGACCATTGGCGAACTATGCAAGAAGCATGGTGTGGAGATCACCGCTGCCATGGGCAAAGGCAAGTTGATCGACGAGCTGTTCAGTGAATTGGTGCAGCCCGAGTTGATCCAGCCGACGTTCGTGATGGACTTCCCGCTGGAGATGAGCCCGCTCTGCAAGAAACATCGCGACGATGATCGCCTCACCGAGCGTTTCGAATTGTATGTGGCCGGCTTCGAGGTGGGCAACGCCTACAGCGAACTGAACGACCCGATCGATCAACGCGAGCGCTTCGAGGACCAGGTGAAGTTGATGGAACGCGGCGACGATGAGGCCATGTTCATCGATCAGGATTTCCTGCGCGCGCTGGAGTACGGTATGCCACCGACTTCAGGCATCGGTATCGGCATGGACCGCTTGGTGATGCTGCTGACAGACAACCCTGCGATCCAAGAAGTGCTGCTGTTCCCGCAGATGCGGCCAGAGAAGTTCGACTAGGAGCGGATCAGCGTCTTGGCTCGTTCACTGTCGCACATTCACCCGGGTCGTGCTCACACGTCCGCTGTTGTACGCCTTCAACACGTACAGGCCGTTCGGCAGATGCGATAGGTCCATCGTGATGATGGCAGCAGCATGGTGGGCCTGTGCTGCAACTACGCGTCCGGCCATATCCAATAGTTCAAGTTCGGTGGCTCCTTCCATTCCTGTGGGCAGTGAAACGAACAAGGTGTTCTGTGCCGGATTGGGAAAGGCACTGACCTCACTCTGCGGCGCACGCTCAACGCCTTCTACGCCGGTCATGATCTCTGGAGCGATGATCAGATCGTAGGTCATCACCTTGTCGCCGTTGCTGGTGATCAGGTGGATGGTGAGTTCGCGTATTTCCGGCGATCGAACGGGGATGGCGATCGGCACCACCACGGCAGAGTCGAGTTGGTCGAAATGGATGGCATCTGGGAGTATGGGCAGATAGTCCACACCGGCCGTTGCAGTGCCCTCTACGGCGATCTGTAGGTCTTCGCTGAGGTAGAAGCCCCCCCAGCGGTTGAAACGAAGGTAGATGCTGTCGATATCGCTCTCGAATAGCATGGGATCCGCACCGGCGTTGTTCACATTGGGCCCCTCATCCACCGAAAGGGTGAAACGATCACCACAAGCGAAGGAATTCCCTTCCAAGAAAACGGCGGATGGGTACTGACTGTCCAAGACATTACCCAACGCCATTTTCATATGATAGGTCTGGCCGATCTGCACGGCTGCACTCGCGGTCAGTACCACGGTCATGCCATTGTGCTGGATGTAATAGGGATCTTCATTGAACGGTGCCTCCAACTGATCTGCATTACCAATTGGTTGCTGATACTGCCATTCGCCACCGTTGTATCGATAGTATTGTGCATTCGCCTGCCAGTTCGAGTCTGCTGCGAAACAGTGTTGAAAAGGATCGGTCCAGGGCCCATTGGCGTTGCTCTCGTTCAGGCCGCTATTCACCGTATTGATGCAGACCGGCGCCATGGAGCCGGGTATGAAGGCGATGTTCATGGCGTTGTTCGTGAACGGGTATGGACCGTGGAGGTATGGAGGTATACCAGGACCGCTGATGAACATGCCGAATACATCATTGTACGCGCTGCACGCCCAGCGCTCATATTCTTCGGAACTGAATACGTAGCGGAAGCTGACCATATCATTAATGGGAACGAAGTCGAATTCGAGGACGGCCTTGTTGTAGATGTTACCTCCTTGGGTAATCATCCAGTAAGGCCAGTCTGTTAACTGGCTCAAGTCGACATCTGGTGTTTGCATTCCAGCGGGAGGGTTGAGCCCACCCCCTGTCTGGTCCAACCGGTCATTTGGCCCAGGCAAGTGATGGGTTGCGACATTGGTGCATAGAAAGACCCCAACATCAAGACCTACACAAGAATTGATACCATTGAAATGTCCGATCTCACTAGGGCCTATTCCAACCGGAGGCATTGCATCGCCGGGGTTTCCGCAAAACGAGACATTGCTGACCGTTACACCAGACCCGATCAAATGGTTCTGCACCAGTGAATCGGGCACCTGCGTTTGGTCGAGAATGAGTTGTGCCTTGGATGATTTAGGTGTCGTAGCACAGGTTAACAAGACCACGAGGGACTTGATAATGGCAGCTGATCGTATGTTCATTACCACATGAAATGAGAGAAGGTGAAGAGGAACGCAGGCTAAAATAAGTGATCCCAGCAACATGCTACAGCAATGAAGGGGTTGGGCGTTCCCTTCGTATCACAGCCTCACCCGCCACACCATCGCCGGCGTTCCGCGATGCACCGTGTCCTTCTCGAAGCTCATACCATTGCGCTTGGCCACGGCCTGGCTTGCGACGTTCGCATGGTCGATCAACGAGATCACCGAGGAGGCGCATTGGTGTTCACGCGCGAATTCCTTACAGGCGATCGCCGCTTCAGCCGCGAAACCCTTGCCCCAAGCCGAAGGCACCAAGTGGTAGCCGATCTCCAACTCGTCCACACCATCCACCACTTGCGTGAGCAAGCCGATCATGCCCACCGGCTTACCCGTGGAACGCTCGATAACGGCGTTCAACCCCGAGCCATCGGTCGCATACCGGTCCAAAGTGCGCTGGATGAAGAAGCGGCAGTCTTCTTCACTGCCCAGGGTGAACGACATGAACCTGATCGCCGTTGCATCGCTCATGTACTCCATCCACCACGTGCGATCTTCAAGCGTCGTGGTGCGGAAGAGCAGACGTTCGGTGGTGACACCGTTCATGGAAGGGATGGGCAAGCGCATGGCGCGAAGGTCAATCGATCCGCATGACCTTCTCCATCACATCTCCAACTTGTAGCATCCACAGCACATCCATGCCACTCATCACCTCCCCAAAACGGGTGTAGCGACCATCCAAATGCGGTGCAGCACTGTGGGTGATGAAGAACTGGCAGCTTTCGGTGTCCCTTCCGGCGGAAGCCAGGCCAACGGACCCTGCGGTGAAGAACTTCCTTCCGATCTCCGTGCGCAAGGTCCACGGCATGCCACCATAACCATCGCCGCGGGGACAACCACCTTGTACTACGAAGTTGGGCACCATGCGGTGGAAGGCCTTGCCATTGTAATAGCCGGCCGTGACCAACGAATCAAAGGCAAGGCTGCTGCCGGGGCATTCGTTCACATCGGTGGCGATGATGATCTCGCCTTTGTTCGTGGTGATGCGGTAGCGCTGACCTTGCTTCAGCGCGCGGAGCTTGACGGGATCAATGGCGTGGTTGAAGGGAGGTGCCGTGTGTGGCTTGGCGATCAGGCCATCACGCTTCGCGACGAGCTCATCAACGAGTTGGATGGCTTCCAAGTCGCGCAAGGGCTGTAAAGCGCCACGTGCAGCACGCTCTATTTCCGGCGGGAAGAGCACGCGCAGTTCTTCTGCCCGCGCACTGGCAAGCTTCTCGGCAGCTGCACTGATCAAGCCCGGATCCGCACTACGGAAGACTCGGTGCCAGAAGGGGGCTACCTCGCGCACCTGCATGTCGGGTGTGATGGCGCGTGGCACACGCATGGCCCACAGGTTCCGATCGGCCATGATGCCGAACGCAGCTTGCTTGATCGCTGGGTGGTGTTCGCCCAACAGGTGCTGCTCCAGATCGCGGTCGTTGTAGTCGTCATCGATCATGCTGCGCGCTTTGATACGTTCGGCCTCAGCATACGGCCCTGTGGCAGTATCTACCCGTAGCGCGGCTACCGACCGCTTCTTCGCTTCGCGGCTACCGAACATCAAACCCTGAAGGCGGTATCGTGAAATGGGGTCGAGCCAG
The DNA here is from genome assembly GCA_023428865.1 of Bacteroidota bacterium. Lineage (GTDB taxonomy): Bacteria > Bacteroidota > Bacteroidia > Flavobacteriales_F > PHOS-HE28 > PHOS-HE28. The sequence continues at coordinate 6,025 of JAEYWT010000355.1, forward strand.
GGTGCATGATCCTGCACGGACCCAGGCACCTTACCTGCGCTGAAGAAACCTCCGTGGTTCAGCGCATCGATCACGGCCATGCGCACGGCAGGAACAGGATCATTCATCCAGATCATCAACGAATCACGCGTGCGCAGATCGGGCTGAAGACCTAGTGCTAGGATGGCGGATATGCGCAAGGGAAGTGGCTGCGTGCGCGTGCCCGAGGCAACCAGCATATGTGTTCGTCTATTTCCCTGGATGTGCTGCAACGCGCGCATCAGTATGGCTTTCACTTCGGGGTCGTTCTCTTCCTCGGCGGTGCGCAATACCAACGCGCTATCCTGCAACAGCTTGGTTGGTGGTAGTCGCCGTAAGGCATCCGCCGCTCGTATGCGCTCCTGACCGGAACTCCGCTCCAGGTGGAAAATGATCGGTGCGACTTCCGAGAGTTGACCTCGTCGTTGTAGGTTGAGGAATGTAGCGTTCAGGTAGGCCCGATGCACCGTGCTATCGCGCTCCAGAGCCGATCGCTGGGCCATGCGGGCCACGATACTGTCGTTGGCGATGAAGCCAAGGGCAAATACCGCACTCACGCGCACCACCACCGTTGTATCCGCCAGAGCATCCAAGAGGCAGGTGGCCGAGGCGCTGTCCTGGACGGATGCCAAGGCCAATGCTGCTGCTGCGCGAATGGTCGCCGAAGTGTCTTTCAACAGCGTGCATAAGGCCGCTGTATTGCGGTGCTCTTGGGCCTCCAGAATGTTCCAAAGCTGTTTATCGGCCCAGCGGTTGGGTGGCGGAGGGGAAGCCTCCTTCACTTCGGTGCAGCCAAGCAGCGTGAGAACAACGGGGAACAGGAATGATGGGAAGCGCATGGGTTGCGAAGATCGCGGAACTAGGCAGCCACCTTGCACCATCGTTCAATAGACACCTACTTCCCGAAGTCCAACGCTGCTCGCTTCACGAACAGATCCGTCAGATCCCAGCCGAAGTACCGCAGTGCACCGAGCAGCACCATGGTGGCCGTAGCTTCATCGAGATTGCCGATCAAGGGCAGGTTGTCTGGCAGGAACTCGAACACGCCGAAGGTGGGGTTCACTAGGTAGATGAACGAGAGCACGCCGGCCAAGGCAACGAAGAGCTTTTTCATGGTAGGTGTGGTCATGCAAGCGTCATACCAACGGCAAAGAGGCACTGGGTCGTATGGTCAACGGTAGATTTGCGCCCGCTTGCCGAAAGGTACTGCCACGCTATGAAGAACCTGCTGCTCCTACCACTGGCCCTTGTGCCCTCTGTTCTGGCCGCCCAATTGAAGTCCGATGCCGATGTGCTGGACCAGATGCGCTACGATGTGCAATACCTCGCCAGCGATCTGCTCGAAGGCCGAGAAGCGGGCACCAAAGGCGAGAAGATGGCCGTGGATTATATCGCCGGGAAGTTCAGCACCATTGGTCTGATGCCCTATGGCGACAGTGCCACCTACATCCAATCATTCACCTTCAATGCCGATCCGGTCCTCGGGGCGAAGAATACCCTACAGATCGGACGCAAGGCCTTGCAGTTGGATCAGGATTTCAGCGTGATGCCATTCAGTGCCACCGGTGTAGCGCGTGCCAAGGTGAAGAAGGTGGGCTACGGGATCCAAGCACCCGAGCTGAACTACGATGATTACAAGGGAGAGGAAGTGAAAGGCTGGGTGGCTGCCATCGCGATCGGTTCTCCGGATGGCATACACCCACACAGCAAGTACCTCGCACACCACGATCTGCGAACACGTGCCGAACTGGCTGCATCGCTCGGCGCAGTGGGAGTGATCTTCTACAACGATGATAAGAACGTGGAGGACCCGAGCTTACGCCTGTCGGCCAAAGTGAAGGCGTGCAGTATCCCCGTGTTCTTCTTGAACGGTGATAGCTACCATGAACACCTCATCACCGGGAATCCGTTCATCGGCAATGCCGAACTGGTGCGCGAGCAACGCACCGCCTACAACGTGGTGGGCCTGCTGGACAAAGGGAAGGAGAACGTGGTGGTGATCGGCGCACACTTGGATCACTTGGGCTGGGGCGATGAGGGATCGCTGCATCGCGGGGAGAAAGCCATCCATAATGGCGCTGATGACAATGCCAGCGGCGTGGCCGTGATGCTCGCCCTCGCCGCTGACCTGGCAGAGATGGACCAGGCCAACGCGAACGACTACCTCTTCATCGCCTTCAGTGGTGAAGAGAAAGGCTTGTACGGATCCAACCACTGGACCAAGCATCCTACGCTACCCATCAGCACGCTCAACTACATGATCAACTTGGACATGGTGGGTCGGATGGATACGAACAATGTGATCGGCGTGAACGGTGTTGGCACTTCTCCTGCATGGGCGGAGGTGGATCGCACGCGCATCGG
>JAEYWT010000388.1 GCA_023428865.1 Bacteroidota bacterium
GCAAGACGTGCAAGATCAGGCCTGGTCAGCGCGTGGAATTCAACGGAAAAGAAGTGGACGTGGTGGCAGCCGGTACGTGATCACATGGCCCTGCGCGTGGTTCGCACGTAAGTGGGGTCAAGTTTCCGACTTGGTGCGTGATCACCCACCAGTTGCAGTGCACCGCAGCGTTTGCCGGTTTCGTCCGGTTTATCGGTCACTACCAGCGCCTTATGGCAGGCATCGAAATTAATGTGCGGTACGGCCGAATTCGTGTGGATACGGAAATCGGGGTTCCACCAACCGATGTTCGACACGTTGAGCTGGCCGCTCATGTAGTGGATCACCGGTGCACCAATGGGATTGTTCCAATAGACGTTATCGATGTTCACCGTGGCTTTCGGTGGCATGTTCACATAGATGCTGGCCTTCCGCAGGCGGTGCTCCACATGGAAATTGGAGAGCGTAAAGGCCTTCACCACCGCATTGTTGGCGCCCATGGCCTCGTTGCCATCGGTGCGTGCGGAAAGGAAAAGATCATAGTCCGCTTGTGCCCCTTCGCTGATGCAATCGGTCATGCGCACGCCACCGGTGTTCAGCACAGAGAACGCTTCGGTTGTGGTCTTACTGCAATACACACGGCATTGGGCCAACACGGTATGGTTGCTTTGGCTGTTCATGGTATTGGCACCAGGCCAGTCGCCACAGCGGATCAGGAAGCCACGTTTGACGGGGTTGGTCACCAGAACGTTCTCCAGACGTGCCATCAAACAGAAGCGCAGATCCACCGCCACCTCGGTCTGGCCGGTCATGCGGCAGTTGATCACCGTACTGTTCAAGGTGGCTTGCAGGTCCACGGCTTTCTTGCCACCGGTGATCATGGCGAAATCGCGGATGGTATAGCGGTCGCCGGTGCGTTGTGCGGCTGTTTTCTGATCGGGCACCGCAGCCACGAACCCATTGGAGTTGGCACCCAACGAAAGCTTGGATCCCTTACCGTCGATCACCAGGTATTGTTGGCGCGGTAGCACGATATCCCCTTCGGCGTGGTAGGTGGCCGCTGCGGAAAAGGATAGGTAGGTAGCGTCTTTCGGCAGTTTTGCGAAGAAGGCGGAAACATCACCGGCTGGCACCACATATTCCGTTGCTTGGGCATCTGGAACCATGGTCAAGCACACAGCGAAGGCGCTGGAGCGGAGCAATATCATGATGCAGGAACGTTGGCGGTTGTGAAGAAGGTTCGGCGATAGTCCTGATCGACCAGGAGGATGGCCAGCGCGATGAGCGCGATCGCAATGACACCAGTAAGGCCAGCGGGCGAGCCCACCAGAACATGTCCTCCACTGGAGAACAACGCGAAAGCACCCGCAGTTCCGTTGATGATACCATGCAGCACACAGGGTGCCCATACGCTATTGGAGCGCAGGCGAGCATGATCGAAAAGCACGGCGAGAACGGTACAGAACACCATCATCATAACGATGCCTGCATAAGGATGGTCGGGGTAATTGTGCCCCATTAGGATCAACGGTGCGTGCCAAAGACCCCACACCGATCCCGTGAGTGCGACACGCTGGGCGGGCGACCAGTGAGCTGTAGCAGTGAAGAGGAAGCCACGCCAACCCAGTTCCTCGCCCAGCATGAACGGTAGGTTAACGGTGAACGCGGCGAACACTGCGCTGACGGCCAAAAAGAGAAAAATGATCACCCCTGGCAAGGCGGCCAGTTGCTGTGTAGCAGAGGACACGTTGGCAACACCTCGTTCCGCAAGGATCGCTTGGATGGAAGCGGAGAAACGATCTCCTGATACCTCCACCTCTCCAAAAGCTTCCACATGGAACACCTCACCACCCACACGAGTCATTAGGAGCGCCATCGGAACGATACACAGCGCTATGAAGATGGTGATCACCATGCCACGCCAGCGGATCAGCTTGGGGTGAAGACCAAGTGCCGCCCAGGGTGCTCGTTCGATCAACTTCCATTGAATGATGGCCGCCAACGAAGGGCCCAGCATACACGCGGCAGCGAGTGCCACATAAGCTGGATGCTCCGTATCCACATCGAGCATAGCACCCACGCCGGCAATGGTCCACGAGATGCCGAAGGCGAGGAAGAGGAAAAGAATGATCCGCCGTTCAGAACTCATGCTACAAATTTGGCACAACACTCGCGGTATCCAAGCCAACACTCATAACATGCGCCCTACCCTCCTACTCCTTCATGGCTTTCCATTGGACCATACCCTTTGGACACCCAATGTGGCACGGCTTGCACGCGAAGCAGAGATCATCGCGCCCGATCTGCGTGGATTCGGGACCAATGCGACAGAGCCAGCCATGCGTTCCATGGACGACCTCGCGAATGACATGTTCGACCTACTGGACCAGCGAGGTATCGACCAGGTGATCCCCTGTGGCCTCTCCATGGGAGGTTACGTGGCCATGGCGATGTTGGAACGGTCGCCAGAGCGTTTGGCGGGCCTTATCCTGTGCAACACGCGCAGCACCGCCGATACCGAAGAAGCGAAACAAGGACGTGAGAACACCGCAAAGGAAGCAGAACAGAAAGGTATGGCCGTTATCGCACGAGCGATGGTACCCAAGGTGCTGGGCGCCACGACATGTCGCACAAAGCCCGAGCTTTCCACAACGGTTGAAACGATGATCGCTCGGCAAGATGCAAGAGCCACCGCCGCCGCATCGCGTGCCATGGCGCTTCGACCAGACCGCACCGACGTGCTGCGCAGCTTCACAAAGCCAGCTCTTGTGATCACCGGAAGTGAGGATGATTTGATGCCGTTACCCACGAGCCAAGCCATGGTGGCCGCCTTGCCCAACGCACAATTGGTCGTGATCCCACAAGCCGGTCACTTGAGCAACCTGGAAAAGCCCGATGAGTTCAACGAAGCGGTGATCGCCTACCTGGAGCGTTCGGCGGATTGAACCGAAGACCTTCCATTCCTAACACACCAAGGGAGTGATCGCCCCGTCCAGCATATTCATCGGGTCATTGATACCCTTCATCGATAAGCAAGCGTTCAGAAGTCCGTGTTACCCTTCCAAGATGCGCGAAGGCTGTGATCGAAAAAGGCAGAACGAACCTCATGTGGTGGTTAGCTTCGGCACCTAGACGAACAACGATGCGACACACCTACGCCAGCCTTCTCCTGCTTAGTGCTTTGGCAACACCAGCCCTTTCCTCCGCACAATGTGATACGGGCGAAATGGAGGTGACCATTCGTGTACAGACCGACCAATATGGCAACGAGACCATGTGGCGCTTGGTGCCGACTGGAGCTGGCTGTAACTCAACCCCGATCTTCCAGGGTGGTAATCCGGCGATCAGTTGCAATGCCGCCGGTTCGCTCACCTCTCCTCCTGGTGGATACACGAGCAACTCCACCATCAACGAAGGGCCTTTCTGTTTAACGGCCAATGCCCAGTACGACATCATCTCCATTGATTCATATGGCGATGGACAAGCTGGATTCACGGTGTTCGTTGACGGGGTGTATGCGGCCTCATTCCCTGGGCAAGGAGGTCCTGAATTCACCTATACGTTCACCGTAGCCCTTCCTCCTGCGCGTGATATGGCCATCATCTCCAGCGAAACAAGCCTGTATGGAGAAGTCGGGCTGCCTGTAGTGGTGGCCGTTACGGTTAAGAACCTTGGCTCAGAAGCCGTCACCTCCTTGGGTCTGGCCTATTCACTCAACGGCGGAGCAGAGACCGAAGAAACGATCAACGTGAACCTGGCTCCTGGTGCGGAGAGGGAGATCGAGATGATCTCCACCTGGTTGCCTACAGTAGCTGGTACGGATGCTCTGGCCATTCGCATTTCGGCGGTGAA
>JAEYWT010000408.1 GCA_023428865.1 Bacteroidota bacterium
GGCCAAGGTGGTGGCCAGGGGATCCTTCATCAGCACCGTAGCCATCACGGTACCATCCCATGTTTCGCCATGGCTGCTGGCGAAGTAAGCATAGCCATTGGTGCCACCGTCATCAATGAAGTTGACCAGCCAGATGTTGTAGTACCGCTCGGAGTCCCATGCACCGATGGCCTTCACCGCATCGTCGCTGATGCCGCCAGCGCCTTGTACGCCGCCGTTCATATAGGCGCTGTTGGCGCTCATATTGTGCCGCGTTATCCCATTGGTGCAGTTGCCATTGGGGTCGCGCACGGCCAAAGCGAATTCGATATGGGTGTCCACACCAGCCCCAGCACCCGAAGTGCCGGCCACTTTACGATAACGTTCGTTAAGCCACTTCACCCCAAGGCGGATCTGCGCATCGGTTATGGCGGTATTCGCCGTTCCGGTCTCCAGCACGTGTACCACTAAGGGTACGAACAGGGTGCCTGCATCGCGATCGGCGATGGCCTGTTCGTGGTTGCGGTTGTTGAACGCGGAAACGCCGCGCGCATAGCCCTCGTTGGCGAGGAGCTTCTGTTGATGCCGGTGGTCGAAGCCGCACCCAGCTTCGGTTTGCGGCATTATGGACTGCGCAGCGGTCGGTAGGGAGAGCAGGGCGAAGGACCCCAGGATACCGATGGAAAGGATGATGGACTTCGATAGCGGGTTCATGGTGGTGGGTGTTATTGGTAGAACAAGGTTAACTAGTCGACCGAGCCGAGACAAGTACTGTTTTGAACAATGATCGCTGTATGCGAAGAAGATCGTTGATAGGAATTCAACCGAATGGCGGAATGGTCATCAACAACGCTTCCGGTATACTGTCGGTCCTGCTTCGGTACACCATGTGAATGGCCTAGGCTAGGTTCGCTGCATGCGAAAGTTCAGGGCGCTTGCTATTGCGACCACTTGGTTCGTCTTCGGTTGCTCGTTCGGCCAGGTCACCGGTTCGCTCATGGGCCGCATCACCGATCCGGTTGGTGCAGCCGTTGGCGATGTGGCGGTGCAAGCAGTGCTTCCCGATACGGTGTTCACCACCGTCAGTGCTGCGGATGGTACCTTCCATTTCGCTGCGCTTCCCGTGGGGCTCTGTCGCCTACGCACCAGCCACGTCGCGTTCCGTGCTGCAGAGTTGCAGGAAGTATGGGTGCGAGCCGGAAAGTCCGAGCGTATCGAACTTCACCTAGAACCGGCGATCAACGAACTGAATGCCGTTGAGGTGCGGGCTGCCGTACCCGAACGGCTCGATGCCATCACCAGCGAACCGCTCACCGTGGAACGTAGTTTGCGCTTTCCGGCCACCTTTTTCGATCCGGCGCGACTGGCCATGAGCTACGCCGGGGTGGCATCCACCAACGACCAAGCCAACCACTTCAGCGTGCGCGGCAATGGCCCAGGCACCAACGCTTGGTTGCTGGAAGGAGTGGAGATCGTTACCCCCAACCACCTGACCAACGCGGGCACGGCGAACGACTTTCCCACCCTCACCGGTGGCGGCACCACGATCCTCAGTGCACAGATGCTCGGTACCTCGCGGCTGCTCACCGGTGGCATGGCGGCGCCCTACGGCAACGCGCTCGGTGGCATCATGGATCTACGCTTGCGCAAGGGCATCACCGATCGGCGTGCCTACACCGTGCAAGCGGGCCTCATCGGGATCGACCTTAGTGCCGAAGGGCCCTTCAAGAGCGGTGGCAAAGCATCGTACTTGATCAACTACCGGTACTCTACACTGGGCCTGCTCAGTGCCATGGGTGTGGCCTTGGGCGATGAAGCCATCACCTTCCAAGACCTTGCCTTCACCGTGAACCTGCCGTTCTCGGACCGATCGGAATTGTTGCTCTTCGGCATGGGCGGAAACAGCAGCAATCGGTTCCGAGCGAAGGATAGTGCCGCGTGGGAGTTCGATAAGGACGACAAGGACATCGACTACGAAGCCCAGGTGTCTGTGGCGGGCTTCACCTTCCACCAACGGATCGGCCAGCGCGCACGGTGGAGCACAACGGTCGCATGGTCCCAGAACGTGCAGGACCGAAGCCTTTCCATTGCACCATACCGACGCTTACCGGCGTTCACCAGTTCCATCGGCTTGGGAGAGAAGAAGCTCTCGGCGCACACGGTGTTTACACTTTCTGTTGGGTCACGGGGTCGCATCGATCTTGGGGCACATGCCATGGAACGCACGGTCACCAAGGATCTGGAGCTCTGGTCGGAGCGGAATGCAAGTGTGTTGCTGCGTCCCTATGTGCGTTACCGGCAGGATCTCTCAGAACGGTTCACTGTGGATGTTGGGGTAGGGTACTCGCTATGGTCAGCCAGTGATAGCGGGGTGGTGGAACCACGGTTCTCCATAGCGTGGAACATGGGCCAACGGGATAAGCTCGTGCTTGCCGCTGGAATCCGTGGTCAGATGCCCATGGTGCAGAATTACGTGTTGCACTACCAGGCTCCCGGCATACAGGGCGAAGTCTTCACGGATAATACCGGCCTCACCTTGATGCGCGCCCAGGATGTGGAACTGCGCTATTCCCATCGTTTTAGGAACCAGACCCTACACCTTGCGTTGTTCGGTCAATGGCGAACACATGTTCCGGTGCTGCGCCCCACCATCTTCTATTCGGAATGGCCCGGCCCGAGCATGGCCGATGTATGGAACGAGATCAACACCCTTCAACTGAGCGCGCGTGGTGAAGGCCAAAGCCTGGGCGGGCACATCACCCTGGAGCGTGATCTTGTTCGCGGTTTCTTCTACCAGATCAACGCCACGGCCTTCGAGGCCACCAACACCGATGGCTACGGAACCAACTACCATAGCCGCTGGAATACGCGCTACGCGGGCAACGCAGCACTGGGCAAGGAAATGGTGAAGCGCGGCACCGAGCGTGTACGCACTTGGGGCGTAAGTCTGCGCATGAACATCACCGGTGGTCAGGCGCGTTCCATCATTCCCGTGGAAGTGGCCACTGCGGATATCTACTATGATGACACCTACCGCGTGGATCTACGGGTCTACCTCAAGCGGGAACGCAACGGACGCAGCAGCCTCTGGTCGCTCGATCTGCTCAATGCCACCAACGCACGCAACGTGGCGTACATCTACTACGACCAACGCAAGGGCGAAGCGGTCACCATGTACCAACTAGGCCTCATCCCCAACCTGAGCTACCGCATCGAATTCTGATCACCATGAAACGGACCGTACACCTCTTCCTGGCCGGCGCGTTCACCGCATTCGCAGCCCTCAACCTCAACGACCCGGACCCCTGGCTTTGGTTGTTGGCTTACCTCTCCGTGGCCGTGCTCTTCGCGCTGGCCGCATTCGGCAGGGCCGATCGCCGCGTGAGCGGGGCCTTGTGCGTGGCCTTGGCGGTATGGATGTGTACCATGCTTCCCGGGTTGGTCGATTGGGTGTTGACCGGTATGCCCAGCATCGTGTCATCCATGAAAGCCACCGAACCGCACGTCGAAGTGGTGCGCGAATTCCTCGGCCTGTTCATCGCGGTGGTCTGCCTGCTCGTGCTCACCTTGCGCACGTCCAAGCATGCACGCATCGGATCATCATCCACGGTATAGCCATACACTGAACGCCGACCAGGTCAACCGATCATGCGCACCCATCTGCTCCGCCTTTCCGGTCCCTTGCTAGCAGCGGTGGTGTTCCTCTTGTTGCGCCACATCGGTACGCAACCGGCGGCCATGGCGGCCATCGTCACGTGGATGGCCATCTGGTGGATCAGCGAAGCGGTGCCCCTTGCATTAACCTCCTTGTTGCCCTTGGTGCTCTTTCCGTTGCTCGGCATCGATGGCATGGCGGGCACGGCGGCCAACTACGGTAAGGAGATCATCTTCCTGTTCCTCGGTGGCTTCTTGCTGGCCTTGGCCTTGGAACGATCGCACTTGCACCGGCGCATCGCCTTGCGCATCGTGCAACGCATCGGTGGCACGGGTCCACGTTTGGTGGCGGGCATCATGATCGCATCCGCCTTGTTGAGCATGTGGATGAACAGCACCTCCTGTGTGCTGGTGATGTTGCCCATCGCACTTAGCCTGCTCGATGGTGATGGTGATCCCGAGCTACGCCGCAAGCTCACCGTGCCCCTGTTGCTCGCCGTGGCTTATGGCGCTACCATAGGCGGTATGGCCACACCGGTAGGCACACCGCCCAACCTGGTGTTCCTGGAGATCTGGCGTGATCGATATCCGGATCGACCACCCATCGGATTCGGCCAATGGATGCTCTTCGGTGTACCACTGATGGTGGTGTACCTTTCTCTTGCGTGGCTCCTGCTCACCAAGGTCATCTTCAAGGTTCCCGCACAACACCTCAGCACACCGCAAGAGGTGCGTGATCGGTTACGATCCTTGGGTGCCGTATCTCACACAGAACGCGTGGCAGGCATCGTCTTCGCCATCACCGCATTGCTCTGGGTGTCTGGTGATGATCTGCGTTTCAGCGAGGCGTTCGTGTTACGAGGTTGGCGTTCTACCCTTGGTCTGCAAGCCGTGGGCGATGGCGCAGTGG
>JAEYWT010000011.1 GCA_023428865.1 Bacteroidota bacterium
GTCTTCGGTGGCAACAAAGGTGATCGGTGTGTACCCCATCTGCTCGCACCATGCATTAACGGCGCGCTCGGTGGTGCGCTCGCTGAGGCAGGCGAAGGCTTTCTTGTGAACCCGGTCCAGGACAAGGCTACCAGTGCCTTCGAGGATCAGGCACCTGTGTTCCCATCCACTGAAGTCAAGTGTCTGCCTTGGTTTGAAGCCTTCCCGTTGCAGTACCTTCTCCATTTCCGGGTCGCGTTCTGCACGGCGGCTTGGGGTAAGCATGGGGTAGAGCACTACCGTACCATCGGCGTGGGTGCTGAACCAGTTGTTTGGGAACACCCCGTTGGGTGCGTTGCGATCCTGTGGATCCAGCACGGTGAAGTGGACGCCCCATATCCGCAACGCCTCCAGCAATGCATCGAATTCCTCGGCTGCACGGCGCTTCACATCCGGCTCGGTGATGCGCTGCTGAAAGGTGTTACTGGCGGCAGTCTCGGGATCGAAGCCGAAGCCGGTGGGGCGGATAAGAATGACGGAACTGGCAACTTGCTCGCTCATGCCCGTGGCTCGGTGGTCCAACGAACGTTAACGGTTCCGCAGGATCGGGAACAGCGGCTCCAGAATGCTCAAGGTGGCTTCGGCCATGGCGTTGTTGGTATCCAGCGCCGGGTTGATCTCCACAACGTCCAATGTGGCGGTCTTTGGGTCTGCACAGAACCCGCTCAGCAGGATCCGGGCCTCTTCCAAGTTCAAGCCACCGGGAACGGGCGTACCTGTACCTACCGAGATCGAAGGATCCAAACTGTCCACATCGAAGCTCACGTGGATCTTGTTGCACAAGCTGAGGTGGGCCAGCGTTTCTTTCACCGCTGCTTCGGCACCTTTCTTCCGCAGATCCTCCACCGTGATCACCTTGATGCCGTGCTCTTTGATGATGGCTTCTTCCTCCGGTTCATAGTCACGCAGGGCGATGAAGACCAGATCGCTCGGCAGCAACTTGGGGCCTTGCACCCCGATCTTCCGCAGGTGGTCCCACGTGTCCATGGTGTACACACGCGGACGGTTGCGGCCTTTCTTCTCGATGTGCATCAGCAGCGCCAAGGGCATGCCGTGTACGTTGCCGCTCGGTGTGGTCCATGGGCTGTGGAGGTCGGCATGCGCATCGATCCATACCACCCCGAGACGTTCGTTCGGGAAAGCCATCTTGGTGCCCGAAACCGAGCCGATCGCGATGGAATGATCACCTCCAACAACGATCGGGAAGACATTATTCCTCAGATACTTGTAAACCTCATAGGCGAGATCGCTCTCGAAGCGGATCAAACCATCGATGTGGTGCGCGTTCGGGCTGAAATCATCCTCGTAAAGCACATCGTTCTCATCGCGCAGGATGCTCTCCTCGGCGTGCCCGAAGAGCTCACTTCCGTTCTTCCAGGCAGCCACACGCAGCGCAGCCATACCCATGCTAGCCCCGCGTTTTCCCGCCCCGATCTCGGAAGCGGCTTCGATCAATCGTAATTCCATGCAAACGCCAATATAGGCCGTGCGAAGGTATACCGAGGCTTTTCAGCACCGAGCACACCCTTCACATATATCTGTTTTTCAACGCATTACCACCATCCATCCTGATGCGTTCTTCTTTCATGAACCATTGCTTGTCGTGGCCGAAGACGAAGGAACGTATGCCTACAGCCATTCAGAAATACAGCCCCGCGAACACTTCCCTTAACATTCCCGTACAACGCCAACCTTCAATAAGCACCGGACCTGATGCGCAAACGAACCACGCATGTTCTGATCCTCTCCCTGCTCTCCACCCCATTCTTCAGCGGCTGCAATAGCGACCTGCTGGAACGGCGACTAGGCGAAGGCGTGATCGAATACGCGCTCAGCTTCCCCGATTACGACCCCAACGGCATCATGGCGGGCATGTTACCGGAGCGTACCACCCTCAGCTTCAGCGATGATAAGCAAGTGGCCGAACTCAGTGCCGGCATGGGCATCTTCCGCACCACCATGGTAGTGGATGGCGCCAAGAAAGGCATGGACTACCACTTGAGCATGATGAGCAAGAAGATGGTAGCGCACCTGCAACCGCGCGATCTGGGCCTCTTCAACCAAGAAAGCGGCAAACCCACCATCGTCTTCACCGAGGATCGCGATACCATTGCCGGGTATCCCTGTAAACGTGCCATCGCCATCTTCGACCGCATCGACTTTCCGGAGACCGAGCTGTGGTACACGGACAAGATCGAATTGCAGAACCCCAACTGGTTCAACCCCTTCGCCGAGATCCCCGGGGTATTGCTCCGGTACGATATCGTACAGCACGGCATGCGCATGCGGCTGGATGCCATCAGCGTAAAGCCCGGTGACGTGGACCCCTCTAAATTCAAGGTGAAGGAGGAATTCGAAAAGGTGCAGCCCGAAGTGCTCCACCACGAACTCGCCGAAGTACTGGGGACCTTCTCCATGTAAGGTGATAAAAGGCGCAGGGGCAGGAGCAGCAGCAAAGACCACGTTTTGCACCTGCCCCTACGCCTGGCCCTGCCACTCTTCCCCATCCACCTGTTCATAATAGACAGCCCCCTTGGCCCGTTCCCCTAAGGCACCCCGGTAGTTTTGAACCGGGTGGCGCGCGAGCCTGCATTTCGCATGGCAAGGTGTGCCCACAAGCCTTACCGCATTGGCCAACACGAAGAGGAACACCGTCCGCGAAGAAGCGGAGACCACCGCGCCCACCAAGCGCAAACGCAAGGAGTCATCCACAGGATCCGCATCGGGCGAAGGTCGCTTGGCGCGGATGAAAGCTTTCTTCACGGATGAACGCACCCACAAGGTAGGCGGGCTCTTCCTCGTGCTCGGATCGGCCTACCTGCTCGTAGCCTTCACCTCCTTCCTCTTCACCTGGCGGATCGATCAAGATCTCATCGGTCGTTCGTGGGGCGAGATCTTCAGCCCCGAGGTGCAGGCCGAGAACTGGTTGGGCAAACTTGGTGCGCTCACCGCGAACCAGTTCATCTACAAATGGTTCGGCATTGCTGCCTTCGGCTTGGTATTGTGGAGCTTCTTGGCTGGTGTGCGCATCCTGCTGGGCAAGTGGCTCCTTCCGGTGAAACGCACCTTGGGCTGGACCGCCATGGCCATGCTCTGGTTCCCTACGGTGCTCGGTTTCCTCTTCCGTGGTGAGTACATCTTCCTGGGTGGCGGCATCGGCTTCGCCATCACCAAACACCTGACCGGCCTGCTCGGCAACTTCGGCACAGGTGCTTTGATCGTGTTCGCACTTGGCGCCTTCATCACCTTCACCTTCAACACCAGCTTCGGCTGGTTGGTCGATGTCTTCGCCCGTTTGAAGACAGCCGAGAAAGAGGAGGAAGAACATACCGCAACCGTAGAGACCGCTGCTGTAGCGGCTGCTGGGGTTCGTGTGCGTGTAGTGAAGCCAACGGCTGAAGAACTCGCTGCTGCCGACAACATGCTGGCAGAAGAGGAC
>JAEYWT010000367.1 GCA_023428865.1 Bacteroidota bacterium
GATAAAGCGTCATGCCGCCGTAGAGCAAGGTCATGAGGTAGGGCACCAGTCGTTCTTCGCGCCGAGGTAGCTCCAAGCTCGAGACCAGACCGGCGCGGCGCATCAGTATCACGCTCATCACGGGGAAGACGAAGGTCATCACGGCCACCATGCCGAAGAGGAGCAGGCGCCCGTTCGGTGGAAGGAAGTAGCCCACGAGCGGATCCACCTGCAACATGAGCCACAGCGACGCCAGCGGCATCAGCAAGGGGTGCAGCAGATAGCTGAGCAGGCGGGCCGCGAAATGCATGGTGAAGCTTAGAGCTCCTTGCGCAAACGCGCCACGGGTATGTTGAGCTGCTCGCGGTACTTGGCCACGGTGCGCCGTGCGATGTTATAGCCTTTGCTCTTCAAGAGAGCGGTGAGCTCATCATCGGTCAGTGGCTTGCGTTTCTCTTCGGCCTCGATCGCATCCTTCAGGATCTTCTTCACCTCGCGGGTGCTCACCTCTTCACCGGCTTCGTTGGTGAGGCTTTCGCTGAAGAAGAACTTGAGCAGATAGGTGCCGTAGTTGGTCTGTACATACTTGCTGTTGGCCACACGGCTGATGGTGCTGATGTCCAAGCCCACCCGTTCGGCGATGTCCTTCAGGATCATCGGCTTCATCTTGGTCTCGTCGCCGGTAAGGAAGAACTCGCGCTGGTGTTCCATGATGGCTTCCATGGTGACCAGCAGTGTGTTCTGGCGTTGCTTGATGGCATCGATGAACCACTTGGCGCTATCGAGCTTTTGTTTGATGAACTGGAGTGCATCGCGCTGGTCCTTGTCCTTCTTGTTGCGCGCGTAGTCCTTCATCATATCGCGGTAGGCGCGGCTCACGCGTAGTTCGGGTGCGTTGCGTCCATTGAGCGAAAGCTCCAGCTGCCCATCGATCGCCATCACGGCGAAATCGGGGATGATCTCTTGCGAGGGTTTGTCGGTCTCGCGCAGGGTGTTCCCCGGCCGTGGGTTTAGGCGCACGATCAGGTCTATGGCTTCCTTCAGCGCCTCTTCGTCGATCTCGAGGCGGTCTATGATGCGGTCGTAGTGTTTTTTGCTGAAGGCCTCGAAGTTCTTGTCGAGGATCTCGTGTGCCACGCGCTGTTCCAGGCTGTGGGGCATGCGTTCCACTTGGATCAGCAAGCATTCGCGCAGGTCGCGGGCGCCCACGCCGGCGGGGTCCAGGCCTTGTACTTCGCGCAGCGCGGTCTCCAGTTCGTGTTTCTCGCAGATCACGTTCTGGGTGAAGGCGAGGTCGTTCACGATAGCGTCGAGTTCGCGGCGCAGGTAGCCGTCCTCATCGAGGTTGCCGATGAGGTTCTCGGCGAGCTGTTCGGTGCGCTCATCGATGTTGCGCAGGGCCAGTTGGGCCTTCAGGTTGTCTTGGAAGGAATTTCCACCGGCCAGGGGTACATCGCGCTCCTCTTCGTCGGGGCCTGCGTTCTGCACGCTCAACTTGTAGTCGGGCGTATCATCATCCTGGAAATAGTCGCTCAGGTCGAAGTCGTCGCGTTCGTTCTCTTCGTTCTCGCCCACATCTTCGTTCTCGGCGATGGCCTGTTCTTCGGTGGGCGTATCGTCGTCTTCGTGGTCATCCCCTTCCTCCAGTGCGGGGTTCTCCTCGATCTCTTGTTTGATCCGTTGCTCCAGTTCGGCGGTAGGCACCTGCAGCAGCTTCATAAGCTGGATCTGCTGTGGCGAGAGCTTCTGCTGGAGCTTTTGGAAAAGGCCTTGTTTGAGCATGCTGGGGTAAAAATACGGGTAGGCGGGAACTGGTCCATGCGTACATGGGTGTAGTTGCGCTTGCCGCCTGGATCCCAACCGTTACCTGATCGATCATGGCCGGTTCAGGATCTGTACATTGAAGAAGTGCGGTCCATGGATATGTTGCGATGAAATCGGTGGATCATGGAGCGTTTGATATGTATCGCAGCGGTCAGTTTAATGGGATCCGGACTGGAGGCTCAGCGAGTTGTTCCGATCGGCCCTTCAATGGAGGGGCAATTCGGGGTTTTCGACATGGTAGTATATGATGGCGCCCTGGTGGTTGCGGGTTGGTACCGCACTTTCGCGGGCCATGAAAGACCCAACATCCAGCTTTGGGACGGTACGGATCATTATGACCTACCGGGCGCGTTCGAACAACCATCGGCTGCGGTCTATGCAGTCGAGGTGCATGAGGGCAACTTATACGCATCAGGATACGATCTGTCGGCAGGATCAATTGCGCGGTGGGACGGAAGCTCATGGGCGTGGCTTCCAACAGCACCGAACAACCTGATAAGGTCGATGGTGATCCACGGGGGTGATCTGTATTGTGGTGGACAGAATGGGCAGATCTACCGGTTGCAGGGTGATACGTGGCTGGAGGTCGGCTCCGCGTTGAATGGGTCCATCCAGACATTAGTGGTGCATGAGGGCGAATTGTTCGCTGGTGGGATCTTCACGGGTTTCGTGGGATCAGCAGGCCCGGCCAAAGGAGTGGTTCGTTGGAATGGGTCTGAGTGGAATGAGTATCTAACTGGATTGAATGGGCCTGTGCGGGTCATGTGTAGCACAAGCGAGGGGTTGGTGATCGCGGGGGAGTTCACCATGGATGGAGCTGGAGTCCATCAATTCCAAGGGAATGCCAGGGTTGTGGCCGATTCTTATGTTGAACAGCCTTTCTTCGAGGACCTTGGTGAGGTCATAGGATTAACGACCCATCCGGATGGAGGATATATGATCGGTGGTGAAAGCACCTATCATGTAGTAGATGGTCAAACGGTCGACATTCCATTTCATGGGACTCGCGTTTGTGTATCCTACGAGGGACGTGTCATTCTTGGGGGCTTCCGAGGATCATGGTCATCGTACCGTAGGACTGGTGGTATTGGGGAACTGGTGGAAGGAACGGATCGGGCCTACCTGGACCTGGGTGGACTTGAAGCATTGTGCATGCCTTTGCCTGCCATGCTTAGCCGAAATGCTTATCAGGGGTTTTCGCACTTTTCTGGGCTCGAAGCTCCGAAGGGCACTGGTCGTTATCCTCTGCTTTTCACCACGCCATGGGTAGTGGCGGAAGTGGAGGGAGTTACGCATAGTTCGATACCATTGCCAAGAGGAGCACAAGGTGATAGTATGTGGGTCTATGCGGGGCCAACGAGTGGGAACATGGATGAGGAGCATATCAAGCGATACCATCAAGTCTGGAAGTTGGATCGAGCGCAGGTACTTGCCCATGGAACATCGTGGAACTCACCGGGCTACAGTGCGCCCTACGCCATTTCGAACTGGCCCGGAAATGGGGATGGGTCCGGGGGTATCCCAGAGATGTTGGCTCCATACGTCGATGTGGATGGGAATGGGTCATATGAGCCCCAATTAGGGGACCTTCCTGCCGTTCTCGGGGATCAGGGCATTTATTGGATTATGCATACGGAAGAGGATGCCGTGATCGGTACGGCGCGGATGGACCTGGATATGCATGTTCAGATGTATGCATACCACGCGGAGTCGGATCCGGCCATACGCAACACGGTCTTCTTGAACTACAAGGTGATCAACAGGTCTCCGCATACCTACACGGATATGAGATTCGGACAGTTCGCACTATTCGATATCGGTTGTGATGTGGATGACAGATTGGAGTGCGACAGTACGCGCAGTCTCTTCCTAGGCTACAATGGAGATGCGTTCGATGAGGATTGCAATGGAAAGCTTGGCTATGGGTCAACGCCAACGGCTATGGGCATCAAGTTCTTGGATCATCGGATGACGTCGCATCGCACCACGATACCCTTGGGGGAATTCTCGGATCCGGGCTACATAGCAGACCTATTGCAGGGCACACAGGGTGGTGCGCCCTACGAGTACAATGGGCAGTTGAGTAACTTTCAGTTCCCCGGGGGTGCGAATGGGGACGCGTGGAACTTTTACCTCCTTCGTGGTGCCGTTGGTGCATTCGGCATCCATGAGTTCGCGCCGGGCGATACGCTCTGCGTTGATCTGGCATTCATTTTTGCCCAGCCGCTGGGTGGTGAGCCGTATTCGAGTGTTGAGATGCTCAAATTGAGAGCCGATTCGGTACAAACATTCTATGAGGCTCGGGCTTTCGATTGTTCCGGTCATCCAATGATGACGGTGACAACCGAAGAAGCGGATATGGGTTCGCTACAGGCGTTCCCGAACCCTGTTCAGGAGGTGTTGACCATTTCAGCGAACGAGAGACTCGGTCACATCAGATTGATCGATGCACAAGGGCGCTTGCTGCGTTCGAGGCATTCGATGCATAGAACTGCGTTGCTTGATATGTCGTCGATCCCAGCGGGCGTTTATTACCTAGAGGTTCATTCTTCAGAAGGCCCGCGGACCGTTCGAGTCATGAAGCAGTAACTCAGGGAGAGGAGGAGGCCCATCTTCGACTAGAAGATCCCCACGCCCGCTCGCTCAGGACCCCCGCAGGCTCGATCGCCGGGGTCTGGAGCCTGTGGATGGTCGAACTTTCGGGCCGGTGATGGGTGCGCCTTCAATTCATGGCGAAAGAGTTAGGTGTAGCGGGCAGCAGGCCTTATTGCCATTGGACAGAACGTGGGTGGCTGTGAATATGTCGATCACGGACCTTTGCCTGATGCGCGTCCTGCTCTTGTTCATCGGAAGTTCCTTACTTCTTGCCTGTGGTGGTGGTGCGCCCCATAAAGCGGTTCCGACCGTGCCGTACGATACGGTATCGTTCCGTGTGGAGCTGGACAGCGCGAAGCATGCCTTACGCACCGGCCGCTTCGAGGAAGTGGAGCGGATCGCGCGTAAGGTGATCGATACCTGCGAAGGTGTTCCCGAGCGGCAGAAGCAATGGTTCCATGCCACCTCCATGCTTGGGCAGGTGCTGCAACGGCGCTCGCAGCTGGATAGCGCCCAAGCACTGTACGAGGACGTGCTGCTGCATGCCGAACTGGACCGCGACACGTTCTGGATCGGCGCGGCGTGGATCAACATCGGCGTCACGCGCCAGCTCCGTGGCGACTATCCGGGTGCGTTGCAAGCCGGGTTGAATGCGTTGCGTTGGAAGGAATTGTTGGGCGACAGCATCAGCTTAGCGCGTGTGCTACACAACTTGAGTTTATTGCAATGGCGGCGCGATAGCGTGGAACAGGCATTGCACTACTTGCAGCGCAGTCTTGCCATCAAACGCAGTAGGGACCCTCATGCCGTGGCAAGCAGCTTGAATGGAATGGGGGTGTTGTTGATCGAAGCTGGGCGATATGACTCGGCCATCGTGGTGCTGCGCGAAAGCCTGCTGTTGGAGGATAGCCTGAGCGAGGGTGCCGGGCGAGAGATCCCCATCAGCAACCTGGGCTTGGCCTTCGAGCGTGCTGGTCAGTTGGATAGCGCAGCCTTCCACTACCTACAAGGCCTTCACGATGCGCGCGAACAAGCCAACCAGGAGGTGGAGATCCGCTGCTTGTACGGCTTGGGCGATGTGCGCCGGGCGCAAGGCAGACTGAAGGAAGCTGGTCCGTTCCTGGATAGCAGCCTCGCCATCGCCAAACGCATCGGCTCGTTGGAGGATATGAAGGAGGCGCACATCTCCTTGGCGAACCTGTACGAAGAGCTTCATTATCCAGCGAGGGCGTTGGAGCATTTCCGAGCCTACCATAACCTTAACGATTCGCTCATGAACGAGGCCACCCGTGGGCAGATGGCCGAGTTGCAGATGCGTTACGACACGGAGCAGAAAGACCGCGAGAACACGGAGTTGCGTGTGGCGGAGGAGATCGCTTCGTTGAGGGCGGATCGCAACCGTTGGCTCGCGGTGGGCATCGGTGTGCTGGCGATCACCATCATCGTATCGGCATGGTCCATCGTGCAGCGCAACCGGCAGCGCGCGCGGCAACGCGAAGCGGAGCTGGAGCAGGAGGCGTTGCGCCTTCAGATGGATCCACACTTTTTGTTCAATGCGCTCAACACGGTGCCAGGACTGTACGCTTCAGGCGATGTGGCAACGGCCAACGATCACGTGGGCCATCTATCGCGTTTCCTGCGTCTGGTGTTGGAGACGAGCCGGCGCCGCACCATTCCGTTGGAACAGGAGATCCAGTTGGTGGAGCATTACCTACGCATCAGTGCCAACCGCAAGCCAGGCAGTTTCACGTGGGACGTGAAGGTGATGCCCTACGTGCAGGCCGAGCGTATCGCCATACCACCGATGTTGATCCAGCCCGTAGTGGAGAACGCGATCGAACATGGTTTCAGCGGAGTTGCGAAAGGCCATCTTTCCGTATTGGTGGATCGAGCGGGAAGTGTCCTGCACATCGAAGTGAAGGACAATGGCATCGGGCGAGGGGCGGCGGCTCAACGTCCGTCGCGGCGGAACGGCACCTCTATGGGTGTGGACCTGGTGCGCAAGCGGATCGCGCTCTTCGATACGGGCACCTCCATCAGCGAAGCAGTGCAGGTGCGCGATCTGAAGGATGAGCACGGTGCATCCACCGGAACCTTGGTCACCATACGTTTGCGAGCGATACCCTTGACAGAACATGCTGCGGCTGGTGATCGTTGATGATGAGGCTCCTGCACGGGCCAACCTGCGTGGGGCGCTGGGTTCCATTCCGTTGGACGTGGAAGTAGTGGGCGAGGCGCATGATGTGGAGAGTGCGGTAGCGCTGTTGGAGAAGGAGCATCCTGATGTGGTGCTGCTCGACATCTGGTTGGGCGATGGCACCGGCTTCGATGTTATGGAGCGGTTAACGCAC
Organism: Bacteroidota bacterium; assembly: GCA_023428865.1. Classification (GTDB taxonomy): domain Bacteria; phylum Bacteroidota; class Bacteroidia; order Flavobacteriales_F; family PHOS-HE28; genus PHOS-HE28. The sequence goes on from JAEYWT010000367.1 coordinate 6,750, forward strand.
GATGATACGCGTGTGATCTTCGTTACCGCATTCGACCACTATGCCGTTCGTGCCTTCAAGAGCGGGGCCGTGCATTACCTGTTGAAGCCGGTGGTGCGCGACGAATTGCGACAGGCCTTGGAGCGCGTGAGCGCTACACCTGTGCTGGCCACGGATGCCATACAGCAGGTGCGCCGTGTCTTGGCGGACCGGATCACCGTGCCCACTTCGGAGGGTTTCCATGTGCTGGCACCGGCGGAGATCGTGCGTTGCGAGAGTGATGGCAACTATACCCGTTTCCATCTGATGAACGGGGAGAAGGTGCTGGCCTCGCGTACGTTGAAGGAGTTCGATGCGCAATTGGAGCCGCACGGCTTCATGCGTGTCCATCTTTCGCACTTGGTGAACATGGCCCAGGTGAAGATGTACCTGCACCGCGATGGTGGCACGCTGCTGCTACGCGATGATCAGGAGGTTCCCGTATCGCATCGGCGTAGGCAGGATGTGATCGAAGCCCTGGGCCGCCGGAGCGGAACGGCGAAGGGTTGACCGGCTAGCGGCAATTGCGAACAACTGTTAATGCGCCAGGGCCGTTCGAACCCTATGGCCTGGTCCTTGTCATACCACCAACAAACCGAACAGGACCATGAAGAAGCTGATGATCATTGCTGTGCTGGCGGGCCTAACCGTTGCCACACAAGCCCAGGACAAGGCCCGAAAGAGCCCCGAAGAACGTGCGAAGATGCGCACCGAGCACATGGCGAAGGAGCTGGAACTGACGCCCGAGCAGAAGGCCAAGGTGGAAGCCATCAACCTGAAGTATGCGGGCAAAGCCACCGAACTACGCAAAGAGCGTGAGGCGGAGCGAACAGAAGCGCGCAAGGAAGGAAAGGCGATGCACGATGCGCACGATGCGGAGATGAAGACCGTGTTGACGCCCGACCAATACACCCGCTGGCAGGCGAAGAAGGAGGCCAAAAAGGAAGCGATGAAGCAGCGCCACATGGAGCATCGCAAGGAGATGCGGCAAAAGAAGGCCGAGTAGTTCCGGCATGATCCAAAGGCCCGTAGCGAGTTCCGCTACGGGCCTTTTCTTTTCCGTCATTGAAAGATGGCTGGATCATACCTTGCCCGCATGCGTTGGTATGCTCTCTTACTGGTCGGGTCCCTTTCTTGTGGTGCGTTGAATGCGCAACAGCGTGACACACTGCGTTTCCATTCGGCGGCCTTCGGTGCGGAACGGCAGGTGATCGTTCAACTGCCAGAATTCCACCGGTACGCCAGTGCCGAGGTGCGTATGCCGGTGATCATCGTCTTGGATGGTCAGCACGATTGGTTCGTAGAGCCCGTGCTCAACGACATCCGCTTCCTACAGTACACGCATGAAGTGCCACAGGCCATCGTGGTCGCCGTGCCGCTGGTGGACCGTGTGAAGGAATGTGCACAAGGTGGCCCGGACGCACCACCGATGCCTTTGTTGCGGATGTTGACGGAAGAACTCCCGCCCTTGCTGGTGCGTTACCATCCTAGCGGACTTTCCATCCTGGTGGGTCATTCGTTCAGTGCCAGCTTCGCGCTACACGCGTACGTGCAAGCGCCAGGAGCCTTCGATGCCGTGATCGCCTTATCGCCGTTGCATCGGGTGGAAGAGACCCTTCCCGCTGTGGTGGACCGATTGGTGAACGAGCCGGATGAGCGGGTATCGATCGCGGTAGGTGGTGCTGCACCGTCGAAGGATGGAGGGCATCACCAACGGCTCACCGCTGCGGTAGAAGCAGCACGGATCGCACGCGTGCAGGGGCGTTGCGTCTACGAGCACTATCCGGCTGCGGGCCATACGTCGTTGCCGGTCATCGCGTTTCCAGAGCAGCTTGCCACGCTGTTCCTTCCGTTCAGCTTGCGCGACAGTCTGGTGCCAGTGAACGAAGAATACCAAGTGATCGGCACACCGCCATCGGCTGAAGAGCTGTTGCGCAACATCGATCGGTCAACGCACTTCCTGGGCGATGCACTTGCGTGGGAGGTCGCGGAGATCAACGGCATACTCTCTAGGTTGGCCAACAGCGGCTACACGGAACACGTAGCTGCGCTTAGCCGCCGTGCGATCGCGCTGTACCCGGAGCTGTACATGTTCCACGCTTGGTTGGGTGAAACCCTGTTGGAAAGCGATCGCCCGGCTGCGCATGCTGCCTTCCAACGCGCCTTGGTGTTGTTGGAGACACACGAGCGCGGCACGCCTGACTATGCGGGAATGAAGGAAGAGATCGAAGGACTATCACGCCAATAGGGGAACGCAGGATCAACGGGAACGCACGTCTGCGCAACGAGGTATGGCATGATCGCAAGGATCTCGCACATTCGCAGCATGCTCCGAAAACTACTCCTCTCCACCATCGGTCTCTGCAGCGCCTTCGTGCTAAAGGCACAGACCACCTACACGCATACCCTTTCCACCATGTGGGGGTATAGCCTCACCAGTAATACGGCGTTCACCTTTCCAGCCGCGCCGAACACCATGGGCGGTGCCACGCTCACGTTCAGTTGGCTGGCCTGTTACCAAGGTGGTTTCGGCACCACGGGCATTCGCGTACGATTGCGCACGGGAGCGAGCACCTACGTGGATGTTCACAACGAGTCCGGTGGCACCATCAGCTGTGCGTTCCAAGCGCGCACCGCCACGATCACCGCAGCGCTACTGCAACAGGCGTTGGCCTATGGTGCAGGAACGGTGCAGGGCGATGTGCGCATCGACGATGCCTGCCAACCTGGTGTTGGTTGCAGCTTCTACAACGACCCCGGCTTACAGAACATGACGCTTAGCTATGAGGTGAGCGCGGCCAACTTCACTTCGCCGGATGCGGGCATATGCCCCGGTGGCGTGGTGCAGTTCAACGATGCGAGCATCAATTCGCCTACGAGCCATCTCTGGTCTTTCCCAGGCGGCACACCCAGCACCAGCACCTTGCCAAGTCCGGCGGTGCAATACACCACACCCGGACAGTACGATGTAACACTCGCCGTAGTGACCGCCGATGGCGAAAGCAGCGTCACGCGCACCGGTTTCGTTACCGTGCATCCCTTGCCCGCTGCGAATGCCGGCGCCGATCAGAACATTTGCGAAGGGGCTTCCGTGGTCGTACAGGCGAGTGGTGGATCAAGCTATGTGTGGAGCCCATCAACAGGCCTTTCGAGCACAACGGAGGCTGGGCCAACGGCAAGTCCGGAGAGTACCACCACCTACACGGTACTGGTCACCTCTGCGCAGGGTTGCGAAGCGGCCGATCAAGTGGTGGTGAACCTTGTACCTGCACCCGTTCCACAGATCGAAGCACCGGAAGTGCTCTGCCTGGGCGACACGTTGGAGCTGAACGCAACCGGGGCCACCTTCTATACGTGGTCACCCAACCTGTTCATCAGTTCCACCGCCGGTAGTGCTGTACAGGTGTGGCCAACAGCCGATCAAAGTTGGAGCGTAACAGGTACCGACGCCTTCGGTTGCATCGGATCGGCCACGGTCGCCCTCACGGTTGTTCCGCCGCCAGCAGCACCGCTAGTCACCTGGGCGGATATGATGCTTACGAGTACGGAAGCAGTCGCCTATCAGTGGTATGTGGACGGGACGCTACTACCCGGTGCCAATGCACAGCACCTGGAGCCCGAGGTGAATGGAGCGTACACCGTGGAGATCACCGATGGGAACGGATGTACGGCATGGAGCGAAGCGTATCCGTTCAACAGTGTCGGTGTCGCGGAGCGCTCTTCGAGCGTGGTGCGCACCTATCCGATACCAACACGCGAGCTGCTCTTCGTGGAAGGTGGCGCTGCTGGCACAGCATACCGCTTGGTGGATGTACAAGGTCGGGTGATCGTAGCGGGCCGTATCGCCGATGCGAAGCAGAACATAACGATGAGCGGGATCGCACCGGGTGTCTACAACCTGCAACTGGGTGCGGACCAGGATCGATCACAGCTCACCGTGGTGGTGGAGTGATCCTCGCACTGGATGTGTGAACGGTGGGTACGGTCCGTATCCACCGTTCTTTTTGGAAGGCAGGTTGGTCGATCGATGTTACTTGCAGGATCTTTCCAACGGCGACACATGTCCAACATCGGCATCATCATCCCAGAGCGACCGCGCGACATCGGCAACTTCATGGTAGGCCGCTTGCTGCCCTTCCACAGCAAACGCATGGTGGGGCCCTTCATCTTCATCGACCACATGGGTCCGGTGGCGATGAACGATCACCAGAACATGGATGTGGGCCCCCACCCACACATCGGTCTCAGCACGCTCACCTTCCTGTTCGAGGGTGCGGTGATGCATCGGGACAGTTTGGGCACTGCGGTGGAGATCACACCTGGCGCGGTGAATTGGATGACCGCCGGGCACGGCATCGTACACAGCGAGCGCACACCGGAACGCTTGCGCCAAGTGGATAAGCAGATGCATGGCTTACAGATCTGGGTTGCTTTACCGAAGGATCTGGAAGACATCGAGCCTGCGTTCCACCATGTAGAAGCGAAGGACTTGCCGAGCTGGGAGGCAGAAGGCGCGCGGTTCAAACTGATCGCCGGTGAAGTGATGGGAAAGCGCTCGCCCGTGCCGGTACACCGCCCGTTGTACATGTTGGAGATCAGCAGCGAGGTGGGTTGTGAAGTGCGTATCGGCGATCAGCTCTATGGCGAAGTCGGGCTCTACATCCTGGAAGGCGAAGTGCGCGAAGGAACGGATGGGGAAGGCATCGGCCCGCGCCAGATCGTGGTAGCGAAGGATCCGTCGTTGTGTTCCTTCACCGTGGCGCCCAACACCACGGTCTACCTTTTCGGTGGAGAGCCCTTTCCAGAGGAACGGTTCATCTATTGGAACTTCGTTGCCACGAGCGAAGCACGCTTGGAAGCCGCCAAAACACGTTGGCGCGAACTGCGCTTCCCGATGATCGAAGGGGAGACCGGTCACGTGCCCATGCCGGAGC